>JANLFO010000013.1 GCA_024653205.1 Clostridia bacterium
TCTATGAGCGCGGGAGTTTGGAGGAGTTGAAAGCTAAATCATTGAGATAGGAGGTATTGGCATTGATTAAAGCTCGAGGGGGAAAACTCCCGGCATTGTTCCTAGGGCTATTTCTTCTGGTGGGTGCCGTCTCCGGATGCGGCGGCCAACCAGAGCAAGGTCCGGGGACTGTTACCAAATGGACCTTTGCCACCGATCACGAATTCTCCGTACGGCCCGACGGGCTACCCAAATTGCAGGAGGTCTACGGGTTTGAGTTTGACGAGGTCAAGACCATGGATTTGGGAGTCACCTACGGCGCCCTAAAGGACGGCCAAGTAGCCGCAGCCATGGGTTTTGCCACCGATGGTCGGATTGCAGCTTTTAACCTGGTTAACCTGGAAGACGATAAAAAGTTCTTCCCGGTATACAACCCGGCGCCGGTAGTACGCAAGGAAGTTATAGACCGCTACCCTGAATTAGAAGTGGTCTTAGGAAGGATTAGCTCCTTATTGGATACGGAAACCATGATCAACCTTAACGCTCAGGTGGATGTGGAGCAAAAGAACCCGAAGGAAGTCGCCCGGCAATGGTTGCTAGAAAAAGGGCTTGTAAAGGAACAGGCGCCCGCACCTACTAAAGGAAAGATCGTGGTGGGCTCCAAGGAGTTTACGGAGCAGCTGATATTGGGAGCTATGACCCTCCAGGCCCTCGCCGATGCCGGATTTGAAGCCGTCGACAAGACCGGTTTGGCCGGAACAGAGGTAGCCCGCAAGGCGCTGGTGAACGGTGAGATTGATTTGTACTGGGAATACACCGGCACTGCCTGGCTGGTACATCTGGGACACGAAGAGCCTCTTACCGATGCAGAGCAGTGCTTTGCCAAGGTGAAGGAAGAAGATCTGGCCAAACACAACTTGGTGTGGTTGGATTATGCTCCGTTTGACAACACTTACACCATTATGATGCGCAAGTCTGATGCCGAGGCTTTAGGTATCAGAACTATAAGCGACCTGGCACGAGTTATCAACGAGCAACGGAACAGGTGAGTGCCTCCATAACCCAGATTAATTACCTATAGCGGAAAGGATAACTGCCCTCTTAGGCCAATATCCTGGAAAGGAGATGCCTTCATTGGGTGGAGTGATAGCGATACATGGCGAGCACAAATCCACCGAGCCCGAAGAGATGTTGGCCCTTATAAAGCACCGGGGGCCCGCAGGACAAGGGTTTTGTAACTTCCAATCCCCGGAGGGTGCGGTGGGTTATGTGGCGGCGAATGCTTATGAAGAGGTCTTTTGCGCCGAAGAGGGCGCCGTCATTGCCCTGGATGGGCTGGTATACAACCACGGACAGGACGCGACTCCCTCGAACCGGCGGCTGGGCCCGCCTGAACTCTTATCCCTTTACCGCGCGGCCGGCCAGCAGTTTCTCCCTATCCTGGAGGGGATGTTTGGCCTATGCCTGGTTTCGGCCGAGGGAGAGTTTTTGGTGGCGCGGGATCGCTACGGGTTAAAGCCCCTCTATTGGGGTCGCCGGGGCCGCACCCTATATTTCGCTTCCGAAATGAAAGCCCTAGTAAACAGGTGTGAAGGCATAGAACCCTTTCCGCCCGGGCACTACTTTCATTCCTCGGAGGGGCTAGTGTGCTACAGAGAGAAAGAACAAGAAGAGAAAGCAATAACGCCAACTTCTTTAAATGAGGCGTGCCTCCGCCTGCGGACTATTTTACAAAAGTCGGTAGCCAAATGTCTACCCGCCAGGGGGAAGGTTGGTATCCTTTTGAGTGGGGGCCTGGACAGCAGTATTGTGGCCGCCATGGCCTGCAGTTTAGGTGCGGAAGTCAAGAGTTTTGCCGTGGGTCACGAAAGAAGCCTGGACTTGATATATGCCAGAAAGGTGGCCCAAAGCCTCGGATTGGAGCATCACGAATACATTTATAGACCCGAGGAACTAAAAGACATTCTGCCCACAGTGATTTATCACTTGGAATCCTTTGACTGGTCTCTGGTTCCGAGTGCGGTGGCCAATTATCTTGCGGCCCGTTCAGTGCGGGAACACGGACTGGACTATGTACTTATGGGTGAGGGCGGTGACGAGCTTTTCGGAGGTTATCACTATTTGAAAACCAAATCTCCTCAGGATCAAATCAATGAGATGGAGAAGTTGCTCAAGACCGGACATAGTATGGGTTTTCAGCGGGTGGACCGCATGACTTCCGCCCACGGCCTGATATGCAATCTGCCTTTCATGGACTACGAACTGATCCGCCTGGCCGTCTCCCTCCCGGTAGAATGGAAGATTAGCCCGGAAGGGACGGAAAAGTGGATTCTACGGGAGGCCTTCAGGGCTGATTTGCCGGAGGAGATCATTAACCGGCGCAAAGATGAATTTAGCCAGGGATCGGGAATGGCAGAAGTGATGGCGCAAATGATTGCCAGCGAAATTACGGACGAGGCATTCACCCGGGAGCGTCAGGTTACCCCTGAAGTTACCTTGTACTCCAAAGAAGAACTTTATTACTACCGCATCTTCCGGCAGTTTTATCCTCAACCCGAGCTGGTTCGAATAATAGGCCGTTGGACCCCTTGGTAAGGCGCTCCGGTGTTCTCGCCAAACGGGCGTTGTGGACGCTTTGAGAAACTACTACCCGGTAGTAGGAGAAAACCGGCAGCGTGTCGAAGGCTGGTAGCCGTTACGGGTCTTATCCAGTTAGGGGAACCTTAGCCTAGGCGCTACCCGGCGAAAACCGCTGCGCCTGCGCCAGTGCCCTGTCCGAGGCCCGGCCGGTATAAGTGAAGTACAGTGAGTAACTATTATTGTATTATTGTAGAAAGAAAGGAGCTCCGTGTTAACATGACCAATGAAGAACTGATCCTCACGGGCGAGCGCCGCATCCGCTGGGCGGAGCGCCATATGCCGGTCCTGGCTTCCATTGCCCGCCGCTGGGAGGAGGAAAAACCTCTAACCGGCCTGCGCATCGGTGCCTGCCTCCACGTCACCACCGAGACGGCCAACCTGGTCCGGGTGCTGAAAACCGGCGGGGCGGAAGTGGCCTTGTGCGCCTCCAACCCCCTGAGCACTCAGGACGATGTGGCCGCCGCCCTTAACCAAAGGTACGGCATACCTACCTTCGCCGTCCGGGGAGAAGATGACGAAACCTACTACCGGCACATCCACCAGGTACTGGACACCAAACCCCACATAACCATGGACGACGGCGCGGACCTGATCAGCACCCTGCACCGCCAACGGCAGGAACTCCTGGAGGGAGTAATGGCCGGCACGGAGGAAACCACCACCGGGGTGATCCGCCTCCGGGCCATGGCCGAGGCCGGGGTGTTGCGCTATCCGGTAATCGCCGTCAACGACGCCCTCACCAAACACATGTTTGACAACCGCTACGGCACCGGGCAGTCGGCGGTGGACGGTATAATCCGGGCTACGAACTATCTTCTGGCCGGCAGCACCTTCGTAGTCGTGGGCTACGGCTGGTGTGGCCGGGGGGTGGCGGCGCGTGCCCAGGGGCTGGGCGCCAAGGTTATCGTGGTGGAGGTCGACCCGCTGCACGCCCTGGAAGCGGCCATGGACGGTTACCCGGTTACGGACATGCAGGAAGCGGCCCGTCTGGGCGACATCTTCTGCACGGTTACGGGCAACAGGCACGTAATAGACGAGGAACATCTCCGGCTCATGAAGGACGGGGCCATTCTGGCCAACGCCGGGCACTTTGACGTGGAAATAAATCTTGAGGCGCTGCGCTCCCTGGCCGCTTCCCGGGAGCGGGTAAGGGAAAACGTGGAGGAATTCCGCCTGGCCGACGGCCGCCGGCTCTACCTTTTGGCGGGGGGCCGGCTGGTAAACCTGGCGGCGGCCGAAGGGCATCCGGCCCAGGTCATGGATATGAGCTTTGCCAATCAGGCCCTGGCCGTGGGATGGCTTTACAAAGGCGGGGCCAAGGAATTGCAGAGGCAGGTCTACCGGGTGCCGGAGGAGATAGACCGGCAGGTGGCGGCGCTAAAGCTGGCCAGTATGGGCATTAAGCTGGAAAAGTTAACGTCCGCCCAGGAGGAATACCTCCGCTCCTGGCAGGCAGGAACGTAAACAGCGACCTGCTTCCTGCAACCGACGCTGCCCGGAGGCCAGCTTTCCTGCCGGCAGCGTTTCTTGCATCTCGTCCGGTTAGGTGCTGGCGGCTCACTACCCACTACGCCTCTACACCGTCTACCAATCCCCTAGAGCAAATGCCTTTTTCAGGGTGGATTGCTCTTTACAACCAACAACTTATCTGCTAATATTGAGTTGTAAGTTGCCTGGTAGGAGGTGGGGTGCTTCTTGCCGCAACCGAGGGGAATTCTGGTGGATCCGGTTCTTAGGCGGCTGAACCAGCAGCAGGTGGAACTTATTCACCGTCTTTCCCTGGAGATGCTGGAAGAGCCAGGCTTGTTGGTTTTCAACCGGGAAGCCGCAGAGCTGCTGGGTGCTGCCGGAGCGAGGGTGAAGCCCACGGAGGGTTTTGCCTTTCCGGCCTGGTGGGTCCATATCTCGGAGAAGCTGGTGAACCGGGCCCTGGAATCGGCTCCCCGCCGCGTACGCCTCGGGGCCAGGGAGGAGAGCAATATCCTAGAGCTGGATGCCGACCAGCCCAGAGTTTACTTTGGCAGCGGTTCGGAAACTAATCTTTGGCTGGAGATCCAGCCGGAGGTATTTGTAGCTAAAGACGACCCCGCACGGGAGATAATCTATCCGACGGTCAGGCGCCGGCGGGGAACGGTGGCTGACCTGGCCCGCGCGGCCCACCTGGCCGAGCAATTGGATAACCTGGACTTTTTCCTGCGGCCGGTCAACATTCAGGACGAGGATATCGACGAGGATAACAAAGACGTAAACAAGTTCTTTGCCTGCCTTAACTACACCACCAAGCACGTCATGGCCGGCCTAACCTCTCTGGGACAACTTGACCCTGTAATCAAAATGGCGGAGATCATTGCCGGCGGGCCGAGGGAACTGCGGAAAAACCCGCTCATTTCCTTTGTTACCTGTGTAGTAAAAAGCCCGCTGCAGTTGGTGGACGACAGTACCCAGAAAATGCTGGAGATGGTACGTCGCGACATTCCCGTGGTCATCTCCAGTTCCCCTCAAGGGGGTTCCACCGCGCCCATAGAGGAAGTGGGGATGGTGGCCCAGATCAATGCCGAGATCTTGGCCGGGATTGTCCTGAGCCAGTTGGCCCGACCGGGGGCCCCGGTGCTTTACGGCAGCGTGCCGGTGCGGGCGCGCATGGATACCCTACACGACATGTACGGGGTGCCGGAGTTCGGTCACTACAATGTAGACTGCGTGCAGATGGCCCGATTCTACGGGCTGCCTTGTTATTCAACCGCCGGGGTGGCGGATGCCAGGATCCCCGGTATTCAAGCCACGGCAGAGAAAATGCTCAGTTATGGTTACATTACCCCCAGCGGTCCGGCCCTTATCCATTATGCCTTCGGCCTCCTGGAAGAAACACAGGCTTTCTGCCCCGAACAGGCTATTTTGGATAACTGGCATATAGGCATGATCAAAGAGTTGTGGCGACAGCCGGAGGTGACGGAGGAAACCGGGGCGCAGGTACTGGATACCGTGCGCCGGGTCATGGCCAGTTCCCACCGCCTTTACGCGCGTTACACCCGCCGACTCGTACACCAGGGGAAGGTTTTCCCTACCTACCCCTTCTCCAGCCAGGGGCTGACGGACGAGGCCCTCTTACGGGCGCACCAACAACTGCACACCTATCTGGCGCGGCCGCCTCGCTGCCTCCCGCGGGAAATATGTCGGGAGATTTTTGCCCGCGTACCGGGCATTTTACCCCGGCTCAATCCCTACACCAAAGAGGCCGTTTTGCCGGCCCCAGAGCCGGAGGTATTAAGGGAGGCTGACCGGCAGTGAAGTTATGGGGGCTAACCGGCGTCTCGGCGTGGGTGAGGGCAGGTGCAGGTATCGAGTTTGGCGCACTAGGAGCGTGGAAAGGGGATACGGTCAGGTGGATTTGCTGGAACGGATTGCGGCCAATGTGGTGCAGGGCCGCCGTACCGCAGAAGACGAAGGTCTGGACGAGGGCTTGGTGGGCCAGCCGGGTGTCCGGGAGTTGGTCCAGGAAGCCATTGCCGCCGGCCTACCCCTGGAGAGCATAATCCAGAAGGGTCTCAGCCGCGGCATGCAAATCGTGGGCGAGAAATACCAGCGAGGCGAGTACTTCATCCCGGATATGCTGTCTGCCGCTGAGAGCGTGGCGGCAGCCATGGAGATCATCGAGCCTCTCCTGGTTGGCCAGGACCGGGGGAGTAAGAGGGCCCGGGTGGTGCTGGCCACGGTAGAGCAGGACCAGCACGACATTGGGAAAAACCTGGTGGGCATCATGCTTAGGGGCGCCGGGTTCCAGGTAATCGACCTGGGGGTCGGGGTGCCGGCGGCGCGGATCGCAGAGGCCGTAGCCACGGAAGGGGCGCAGATCGTCGGTCTATCCGCTCTGCTGGACACTACCATGCGTTTCATGGCCAGCACCGTTACGGAACTGGAACGCCGGGGCCTGCGTTCCCGGGTCAGGGTCATGATCGGGGGAGCCCCCACTTCTCCCGAATTTGCCCGCCAGATCGGCGCGGACGCCCATGGCAGCGATGCCTTTGCCGCCGTGGCCCTGGCAGAAAAGTTCGCGGCCGAGCTGGTCGCGGGTTAGAGCTCTTACCCGCTTTGCCACGGGGTATTTTCGGGGGAATTTTGAGCCCGTCAAGGCGTAAAGAGGCTGAGTTATCCCCAGTTCGTCCCGGGGCAGTGCTGGTTTCCCCCTCGTACCGGTCGCTTAGCCGACCGAACTAGGGTTCGACCTTCGCGCTTCGGCCGGCTTCCCGCGCAAGAACCCGTCCATGGCGCCGGCGCGGCTCCGGCCATCCTTGGCCTCCGACCGGCCTCCGCGCTCGCTCTCACCCAGTTCGGTACCCGGCACGCTTCAGGTACTCGGGCAAAACCAGCACTGCCCTCAAAGAAGTGGGGATCCGTCAGGTAAAGAGGTGGAAGTTGTGGAAGCAGGCGCAGCCTATCAGGAGGCCGTAGCCAGCGGTCGTTACGCCAGGCCTACCGGCCTCCTGGGAAAATACGACAACGTGCGGCTGTACTGGGAGGACTGGGTCACTGCTTATTTTATCACTCCCTTTCTGGAGGAGCTCGTGGCCGACAGGAAGCGCCGCGGGAGGGGCCTCAGTATCCTCGACCTGGGTTGCGGTAGCGGGGACGGTTACGAACTGCTCGCCAAACTGCCGGCCAGCCGGGTAGCGTGGGAAGACCACTGCCCCTCCCTCCTCGGACCGGAGGCCATCGGTTACTACCTAGGCATTGACCTGAACGAGGAACTCCTGGCGGAAGGCCGAGCCTCATACGGCGTACCCGGGAAGGTGGAATTTGCTCGAGCCAACTTCTGCGAGGGATTGCCCTCCGGGCCGGGCGGCCGCGGATTTGACCTTTATTTCACCTCCTACGGTACTCTCTCTCATTGTGATGACGCCGAACTGGAACAATTACTGGTGAACATCGCCGCCCAGGCGCCGCCGGGGGCAATTGTGGTGGGCGACTGGCTCGGCCGCTACTCCTACGAGTGGCAGAGCCTCTGGACCCACGAGGTGGAACAGGTACCCACCATAAACTACGTCATCTCCTACCTGGCTCCTGATGCCAACCGGGAAAAGCAGCCGTACACTTCCTTCCCGCTCCGGCTGATGAGCCGGCCGGAGGTAACCCGGGTGGTAGAGCGGGCCGGCAAAAGGGGCCACGCCGGGCTGCGCATACTCAGCTTCTTTGATCGTTCGGTGTTTGTCGGCCGGCACATGGACACCCGGCAGTACAATGCTTACGCCCTTCCCCTCCGACGGGCGGTAAACTCTCTGCTGGAACCGGGGGTGCGGACTGATCTCGCGACCCTGAAGCTGGAATGCCATCCCCGGGAGGGCTTCCCGGATCAGAACCGGGTCCTGGCCGGGATGGCCGATAACTGGAACCGCCTGGTGGATTTGGCCGCGGCCCTGTTGGGTGCCCTGGAGGCCGGAGCAGACCCCAAGGGGACGGAGCTGCCGGCAGGGGTTCCGGCCCCCCTGGCAGAGGGGCTGGTGGCTGCGGCCCGGGCGGCGGAGAGGCTGGCCCCCGATGCCAGGGCCTGGTGTTTTGAGCGCCAACTGGCGCTGGCTTTGCGCGGTTTGGAGATTGAGGGTCAGGTGGGTGAAGGCCTGGGCCACGGCCTGGTGGCCATCCTGCGGGTAGAAAAGTAGGTTGCTGGGGAGGAGAGGTTTCCCTTGCTCGAGAGTTACGAGGGAGGACAGTACCAGCCGTTAAAGCCGGAAGATATCCGTGCCATCCACGAGGTGAGCGTGCGGCTGCTGGAGGAAGTGGGGGTTAAGGTTCCCAATGCCGAGGTGCTAGAGATTTTTGCCGAAAAAGGCGCCCCGGTGGACCGGGAGAGGGCCGTAGTCCGCATCCCCAGGTCCATGCTGGAAGACGCCATTGACACCGCCCCTTCCTCGGTCGTCCTTTGCGGTCGGGAAGACCAATACGACCTGCTGCTGGAAGGAAAGCGAACCCATCTGGGCACCGGTGGCACGGTGCTGAACGTCCTGGATCTGGAGACCGGGCGGCGCCGTCCGGCCGGCATGGACGACCTGCGGCAACTGGCCCGGCTGGTGGACGCCCTGGAAAACATCCAGTTTTACGTCATCCCGGCCTACCCCGACGGGGTGCCGGCCGAGAAGGTAGACGTGAACCGCTTCTTTTCGGCCCTGACCAATACCTCCAAGCACGTCATGGGCGGCGTATACACCATCCAGGGGATCCGCGACGTAGTAGCCATGGCCGAAGAGATCGCCGGCGGCCGCGAAGCGCTGCGGGAGCGGCCTTTAATCTCCATGATTACCTGCGTCATGAGCCCTTTGGTTTTAGACGAAACTTACTCGGCCCTGGAGGTGGAGGTAGCCCGCCAAGGGATCCCCCTGGTTTGCCCCGCCGAACCCCTGGCCGGGGCCACCAGCCCGGTAACCCTGGCCGGCACGATAGCCACCAGCAATGCGGAAACCCTGAGCGGAGTGGTACTGGCCCAATTGGTGAACCCCGGTAGCCCCACCATCTACGGCACCGTAGCCAGTACCATGGACATGCAGACCGGGTGCTATCTTTCCGGTAGTGTGGAAATGGGGTTGCTCAACGCCGCTTCGGCCCAGATGGCCCAATTTTACCGGCTACCCATTTACGCCACCGCCGGCATGAGCGATGCCAAGGTCCCGGACGTGCAGGCCGGGTACGAAAAGGCGGCTACCGCCATGATGGTGGCCCTGGCCGGAGCCAACTACATCCACGATGCCGCCGGTTTCCTGGAGTTTTGCACCACCATTTCCTACGAGCAACTGGTGATTGACAACGACATTCTAGGCATGTGTCTGCGGGCCGTACGCGGCATTGAAGTAACCAAGGAAACCCTGGCCGAAGAGGTGGTGAGGAAGGTGGGGCCGGGCGGGAACTTTCTCGCCGAGGAGCACACGGTACGCAATTTCCGGCGTGAACTCTACTTCCCCACGCTAGCGGACCGGCGCCTGCGCCGGGGATGGGAGCAGGACGGGGCCAAGGATGCCGCCGCCCGGGCGCGGGAAAAGGCCAGGGAAATCCTGGCCGAGCACCGACCCCGACCCCTGGAGGCCCGAGTGGAGGCCAACATCCGTAGCCGTCTGGGCCATTTGCTCCTGTAGGCTCTTCTTTGGGGCGGGCCTTAGTGAAGGCCCGTGGCATCAATGTCGGGTCGAACAGGATCCGGCAGACGGAAAAATCAACGGGAGGGATAGGTATCTTAATCATCGGCGAGCTGATAAACGCTGCCCGCCGCCCGGTGCGGGAGGCGGTTCTAAACCGCAACCGGCAGGTAATCCAGGAGCTGGCCGCAAACCAGGTCCGGGCCGGTGCTGACTACCTGGACGTGAACGTGGCTGCCGGCTTGGGCGATGTGGAGCGGGAGGCCGCAGACATAGAGTGGGCTATAGGAGTCATCCGGGAAGTCACGGATAAACCCCTGGCCATTGATACCACGGACCCCACCGTGCTGGAGCGGGGTTTGCAAGCCGCCGGCCCGGGGGCCATGGTGAATTCCATTAGCCTGGAGAGCAACTGGTTAGAACCCTTCCTCCAACTGGCGGCCCGGTACGAAGCCCTGGCCATCGTTCTGCCGGTCTCGGACGCCGGGATACCCCGGGATCCGGAGGAACGGCTGGCCAACTGCCGGGAGCTTTTTGCCGCCGCCCAGAGGGCTGGTATGGCGGCCAACCGGCTCTACTTTGATCCCCTGGTGATGCCCCTGAGCGTGGCCGCGGACTACGGGCGGACCGCCCTGGAAACCCTTGCCGGCCTCCGCCGGCAGGGGTGGCAGACCACCATGGGGCTGAGCAACATCTCCTACGGCCTACCGGCCAGGAAGGTCCTGAACCGCGCCTTCCTGAGCATGGCCGTGGCCGTGGGTTTGGATTCCGTCATCCTCGATCCCCTGGACCGGGGATTGCGCGCCGCACTGGTCGCCAGCCTGGCCCTGGCCGGGCAGGACCCGATGTGTGCCGGTTACCTGCGGGCGTACCGCCGGGGCGAGCTGGCCTAACCGGAGTTTCTTTGGGGGGTGTTAAGGTGGCAGACTTAGAGCGGCTTGCCCGAGCCGTTATTGAGGGGGAGGCGGCAACGGTCAAACAACTGGTAGAGCAGGCCTTGAGTGAAGGTCTGGCGGCAGACACCATTCTGCAGGAGGGCCTGCTGAAAGGCCTGGGCGTGGTGGGAGAGAAATTCGGGAAACAGGAAATGTTCTTGCCCGAGGTGATGATGTCCGCTAAGGCCATGCAGGCAGGCCTGGAACTGTTGCGCCCGCACCTGGAGGCCGGCCAGTCAGGCGCGGGGCTGCGGGGCAAGGTAGTTCTGGGTACGGTGGAGGGTGACATTCACGACATCGGCAAGAACCTGGTGGCAATGATGCTAACCGCCAACGGGTTTCAGGTGATCGACCTGGGGGTAAACGTCAAGCCGGAGGACTTCGTGCTGGCCTGCCAGGAACACCAGCCCCAGTTTGTGGGCATGTCCGCGCTGCTCAATACCACCATGCCGGCCATGGCCCGGACCATAACTGCCCTCGAGGCGGCCGGCCTGAGGAACGGCGGGTTGCAGGTGATGGTCGGTGGGGCTCCGGTCACCCCGGAGTTTGCCTCCCGCATCGGTGCGGATATTTACGCCGACGATGCCCTGGAAGCCGTGCGCCTGCTCCGGAAAGCCGTGGGGTGGTGATTTCTTTGCGTGGTCTGAAGGAGCTGGAGTTTGACCCCCAGCAGTTGGTGGTGTCCCGGCGGGAGGTCTACCGTTACCTGGGCTGCAAACACGTGGGGCAGGTTTCCTCTCGTCTCCGCAGGATGGTGGAAGAACAGATGGAGACGGCCCGCGAGTGGCTGGTGCCGCGCGCCGTCTACCGGGTGGTACCGACTGATCTCCTTTCCTCCCGAGAGATTTTTGCCGATGCCCGGGAAGTGGCCCTGGCGGTGTGCACGGTCGGGGAAAGGGTGGAAGAAAAGATATCAGAGCTTTTTCGCCGGGGCGATGCCGCCACCGCCTTGGTGGTGGACGCCATCGGCTCGGCGGCGACCGAAGCCGTGGCAAACGCCGCCAACGAGGAAATCGACCGGCTGGCCCAGGAGCGAGGATGGTACACCACCCGCCGCTTCAGCCCGGGTTACGGCAATTGGCCGGTAGAGGAGCAACAACTGATCTTCCGCCATTTCCCCGGCCAGCCGGTCGGGGTCCGCCTGACCTGCGGCCACATGATGCTCCCCCGGAAGTCGGTTTCCTTTGCCGTAAAAATGGGGCCGCTGCCCATGGCGGAAGTCAATCCCGGGCGCTGCCCGGTTTGCAACCACCGGGATAGGTGCGCCTACCGGGACGACCGCCTGTGTGCCGGGTGATGGCCGGTCATCCCGGCACACAGGCGGTCATATAGAGCCAAAGCCCGTATCGGGTCCACCCTCGGACTCGTGGCCGCAAGCCAGTTAATCAACGGTATGACGGCCTTGTCTATCACTACCCGCTCATTGCCCAGGAACCGATTCACTAACTTAATCGACCTGGAACCCAACGGCCACCGAAAACGCCAGCAACCCTTCATTTTCTACGACGCTTGGGACAATGCCGCCGCTTCTGCCAACTGCGCTTGATTGCAGTCGGGAAGGAATCTTTCGGCTAAAGGCGAAGTGCACCATGGAGGTAAAAGAAAGGCGTCCTTTGCGCATCGCTCAAAAAAAATATCGGCTTCGGTGGCAAAACCCGTCTGATCTCTAATCTGGAAGGAGTTGTCCCTTGAGCTTCCTGATTCTCTTGTGGCGGCGTCTCTGGCGGGGCCCACGCCCAGCTTCCCGCTACTGGAAGGTAGCTCTATTCCTCGTAATTCTAGTACTCGCAGGCGCAACGTTAGTCACTTACTTTGAACGGGATGTCAACGACCAGTTTCAGGCCTGGAGCGATGGGTTGTGGTGGAGTCTGGTAACAATTACCACCGTTGGCTACGGCGATAAGTTCCCGGTAACTACCGGAGGGCGCGTAATCGCCCTGCTCACGATGGTAGGAGGCATCGGTGCCTTTGGGTACCTGGCCGGCACCTTCCTGGAACAAATTTTGCGACACGAAAGGGGAAGGCTGGCGGTGACGTGGCGAGGACACTATGTTATCTGCGACTTTAGCTTTAAGGCCCTCAGTGTCGTGGACGAGCTCTTGGCTCTGAACCCCACGGCGAGGATTGTCCTGCTTGCCAATTTTGAGGAAAACCCCCTGAGTAATTATCCCCAGGTACACTTCATTAGGGGAAACAGCACCGATGAGGCCGATCTACGCAGGGCCAACGTCGGCCAAGCCCGGGGCGTTATCGTCCTGGCCGAGGCCGGTTTGCCTGAGGCCGAAGCCGATGCCCACTCTGCCTTGACCACACTGGCCGTGCGCCACCTAAACCCGAACTGCTGGATCAGTGCCGAGATTCTCCACCCCAGGAACCGCCAGCACTTGCAACGGGCCGGAGCGGACACCATCATCTGCACTGGAGAGATGTCCAGTCGCCTTCTGGTCCAGGCCAGCATTTCGCGTTACGCCATTGAGATGATACGGGAAATTCTCACCACCCAGCGGGGCAACGAGATCTATGAGGCCACGTTACCGCAAGAACTGGTGGGCCAGACCTTTGCCAGCGCGCTAAAAAGTCTTTACCGGCGACGGGCCATTCTCTTGGGCCTGGCGCGGGACGGCAAAATCCTGACTAATCCCGATCCCAACCTGCTGCTGGCCTCAAATGACGTAATCATTTACCTGGCCGAACAGGCCATCCTTTAGAGGCAGCAAGGGTAGTCGTGGCCGGTGGCTTCAGTTTCTGGGGGGAAGGGCTCGAAGGTCCTAGTGCCTCTCCATGGAATCGAATGGAATCGAATGGAAGGGGGCTAGCCCCCGTCCTCTCGCACTACTGGACATGCGGGTCCGCATCCGGCACTTCGTCAAGCTTGAGGAGTTGCGTCGTGGCATGCGATTAGGCTGAGACCTTGAGTCCGCCAGTAGGCGTGTTCAGGGCTCTGTTCATTGAGCCATCCGCCATGGCCCTTTGCGGCCATCGGCAAGCTGACTACCCTCCCTCAATAGCAACAACTCTTTAAGGTATTAAGGTATAATGGTAACGAGGTGGTACAAGATGCCGGCGCCGGATACAGAAACGGAAGGAAAACCACCGTTGTTTGCGAACCGACTTGCCGGACTTGAACTGAACCGGACCAACGTTGCGGTCATCCTTGCCGTCATCATCGGAATCGGAGCCGGCCTTTTTGCCTGCATCTTCCGCCAAATGATCGCCCTCGCGCAGGGTTTGTTTTTCGGTCAGGGCCAGACGTTGGGAGCGTGGCTGGGGGACGCCTGGGTGATCGTGATCCCCGCTCTCGGCGGCCTGCTGGTGGGGCCCCTGACCCATTTCCTGGCCCGGGAAGCTAAAGGCCACGGCGTCCCCGAGGTAATGGAGAGCGTCAGCCTGCGCGGCGGGCGCATTCGCCTCCGGGTGATTGCGGTCAAGGCGCTCGCTTCGGCCACCTGTATCGGTTCGGGCGGTTCGGTGGGCCGGGAAGGCCCTATCATCCAAATGGGCTCGGCCATTGGCTCAAGCATCGGCCAGATTCTCCGGGTCCCGGAACCGATGCTGAGAACCCTGGTGGCATGCGGCGCGGCGGCCGGGATCGCGGCCACCTTTAATACTCCCATTGCTGGGGTAATTTTTGCCCTGGAAATAATCCTAGGTGAATTTACGGCGAGCAACTTTGGCCTACTGGTCGTCTCCTCCGTAACCGCCTCTCTCCTGAGCCGGGTCCTTTTGGGCGATAACCCTGCTTTCGCGGTCCCCGCCTACTACCAGCTTCACCACCCGGTGGAGCTACTCTTTTACGTCTTCCTGGGTCTGGCGGCCGGGGCAGTGGGGGCTGCTTTTACCCGCCTTCTTTATTTCTTGGAAGACTTCTTTGATAAGATAAAGTACTTGCCGGCCTACTTACAGCCGGCCGTAGGCGGACTGGCTCTCGGCCTAATCGGCTGGAAGCTGCCGCAAATCTTCGGGATAGGCTACGAGACCGTAAGCCTTGCCCTCGCCGGTGAGTTAACCCTGGGTCTTTTGATCATCCTCCTCCTGGCCAAGCTCGTGGCCACCAGTCTCACCCTCGGTAGTGGCGGGTCGGGCGGTATCTTTGCGCCCTCCCTTTTTATGGGTGCCATGCTGGGTGGATTATGGGGAACTTTAATCCACACGGTCTACCCGCAGCTTACCGCGCCCAGCGGGGCGTACTCTTTAGTCGGAATGGGCGCGGTGGTGGCGGCTACCACCCAGGCTCCCATCCAAGCAATTCTCATCGTTTTTGAAATGACAAGAGACTACCGCATCATCCTCCCTCTAATGATGGCTTGCGTAGTCGGTACCTTTATCGCCCAACGGCTTAGCAAAGAAAGCATCTACACCATGAAGCTGGCACGCCGTGGCATTTCTTTGCGCAGTGGCCACGATCTGAACGTACTCCGCGCTATTACCGTGGAGCAGGCCATGTCGGCCGAGGTGGTGAGTGTGCGCGTGAACGAAACTCTAAATGAAGTTGTCACCAACATGCAGCGGTATCACTACAACGGCTTCCCCGTAGTCGACCACGAAGGGTCTCTGTGCGGGATCATTACACTCGCGGACGTTCGTGCCACTTTGCCCGACCAACCCCACGAAAGATTGAAAGTACCCGTAGCCCGGGTAATGAAGCGCCGGGTCCATACGATTACGCCTCAAGCAAGCCTGGAGGAGGCTTTTCGACAGTTTGCCTTACGCAACGTGGAAAGGCTGATTGTGGTAAATGATCACGACCCGCGCAAGCCGGCCGGCGTGCTTACCGTGCGCGACGTAATCGGCGCTTATCACCGCGCCCTCCTGGAGCACCCCCGCGGCGTCCCTCTCGCGGACTCGTGCGCCGGGGCCGGTATTCTCACCTGAGGCGCGCCGTACGTGGTGTAGGATTATGATGCTCTTAACCCGGCCGCCCGCGCCAGTGGCCTTGCAACCAAGGCCGGAAGGCCAGCAGCAAGTAAGGGGGTAATGGGAGATGTGGTTTAAGAGCGGGGAGCATGAACAAGCCTTTGCCGAACTGAAGGCACGGGCGCGGGTGACAGGCGGAAAGAACTTCCTGGCGGCCCTCTACGTCCTGGGGGCGACCGGGAAAAGCCTGAACAAGTACGTCTTTCCTGGAGAGATACACTTCGCGGAACTGACCAAAGATGCCGCTCCCTGGTCTAGCCTAGCGGGGAAAAGGCCCTGGTCAAACCGGCGGCCACGCTTTTCAACAGCATGGCCTGGCCGGTAACGGTGGAGGATGCCTTTTACAGTCTGGACCGGGATAACCTCCAGGTAGCGTTGGAGGCAGTGAGGATGCGCTACAGCTAGGCCCCAGGACGCGCCAGAAGCCTCCAGGAGCGATAAAAAAGCGGGGGTACATGTTAAACCCGCTCACTCACAGGGCCAATCTGGTTCACCGAAACAGCCAGGACGCCAGAGCCACGGCTACCCCGACCACGGCCACGATGGTCCCGATTATCCAGCGGGTGGTGTTGTGCAACTCCTGGTGGAGGCCATCAATTTTGGCATCTACTTCCCGGTGTAAACCGTCAATTTTGGCGTCCATTTCCTGTCGTAACCCGTCGATTTTGGCATCCAGCTTATCAATCTTGGTGTCAATCTTTTCGTTAAGCTTCTCTAGCTTGTCGTCTAGCTTGCCCAACTGCTGCATGATCATGTTAAAAGGGTCAAAGGAGGTGCGGAAGGTGAATCCCTGCTCCTCGCTGCCCGCAGCCATTTGCTTTCTGCTTTCGTCCTCGACCACAGCCAAGCCGCCTCCCCTCCCTTGCCCATATTCTACCACGTTTGCGGGAATTGGGGCAATATACCTTTGGTTAACAAACTGGCCTGAGGCACCTCCAGGACCAGCCGGCCAATGCGGGTGGTGAGCGGCTTCTCCCGGTGGCCGTTACGGTACCCTTGCCTCTGGTCCGTGCGCTCGTAAGGTCTAGCTTTGAGATGCTCGGTGACTTGCACCTCAAGGATCTGGTTCAAAACCTGCTCCACCAGCCGGGCCAGACCATCGTCCCGGGAAAACAAGTGTTGCAGCACGTCGTCATCTACGGTAACCTGGTAATGGGCCATCCTTCATCCCTCCCGGTAGTGTTGGGTTTGACCACTTCTTCATCTACCAGAGGGCGGGTGGCCCTTCCTGCTTTTGGGCCTGCCCCTTTTTACACAGTATACCGGACACTACTGAAATCGCACATTTCGCCTGTCATGGCAGGAATCGGCCAAACAGACGAGAATATATTTTCCAAGAGATACAGATAGTTCAATGTACATATCTTATCATGGGTGGTTAGATCGGCACCACGTGGGGGGGGTAAAGACAGAAGGTCCAAGAAATCAAAAGGTGCAGTAGCTTAACGGGCGCTTCTCTTGAACAAAACAGGCGAAAAATCTCGATTGGGAGGTATTTGACATGAAAAGACTTATGTTGCTTTTTCTTGCTTTCTGTTTTCTCGCTATCGACCACAACTATCCTTGGCTTAGCATCAGTGTTTTTGCCGGCGGAATGTCCATCATGACCTCTGGCATTCACTCTTAACACCAGTTCCCGAAAGCAACCGGGTTCTCCCTGTCGAAAGGGCGATTAGATAGAAGTGGATATTCGAAGCTTCTTGACTACAAAGTGGAAATGGTGGGTATTGGCTACGGCAGGGCTTCTTGCCGTAGCCAATACCCTTTTCTTTAAGCTGCACATTGACCGGATTGGGGTCATACCTGTGAACGGCTACTTCGCAACGTTGCCGGAGGCGGTTATACAGTCATACGGAAAGTACAACTTTGGCGGCGACGGCTTCTGGTTGCAGACGCCATCGGCTGGGGCCATACCGTTAAGCGGAGAAACAGACGGATTCCTCTGGGGTCTGCGGGGAGAAAGAATCGCCGTCTCGATAACCCCCAAAACGGGCATTTTCTTCGTCAAACTACCTACCCGGCCCGCCGAGAGCGGGACTGGGGTGGCGCTTGACCTTCCTGTAGGCCTGCACCATTTTACACACCTAAGTGTTACTGTTCCCGAAGAAGAAACCAAGGAGTATCCAATTGGCAACATCTGGCTGGAAGTTCTGCCCCAGGAACAAACAGATAGCAAGGTGCCGCTGCATGAGTACCATGCACGTGTTTACAAGCGTATGGGCTACAACCCGGTGGTGCTAGTACGTTTTCAGAACCGCTCCCATGAGCCGGTCGTCTTTACCGGTATTCATCTGCCCCAGAACTTCCCCTACGGTATAGACTGGGAAAATTTCCGGGTTGAGAGCGGGGGCCCGGAAGGCCAAAGCCGCGAGGGAGTGGCTATGCAGCTTGATCCGCCAGAGCCTCCACTGCCGATGACCAAAAAGGTACTGCCGACAGCAGGTTCCGACTTCCCCGAGCCTGTTGCCGTAGAACCGGGAAAGACCGTCAGCATTTGCTTTGCCCTGGCTGCCAGGACACGGGCGGCTTTCGGGGCTTTTGTAGCCATTAACCCAGTCGTACTGAGAACCGCAGATGGACGCTACATTGCCGCCTTTTCTCCTCCTCTTGCCCGTGGGTTGCCCTAAGGCTACGCTATATGGGACGTTTGGCCCGTACTTCGTAGTTGCTAGGGGGGGCCCCCGAGCCGGTGAGCTCCCAAACGCCCCTAGTAGTGATACGGCTCGCGGCGGAGGATCTTGAAGGCCCGGTAGAGCTGCTCCAGCAGAATAAGGCAGCAAAGCTCGTGAGGAAAGGTGAGGCGCGAGAGCGCCAGCCGCAGGTCCGCCCGCTCCAGCACCGAAGGGGCCAGGCCCCGCGGCCCGCCGATGACGAAGGCCGCGCGGCTTGCCCCGCCCGCCGTCAGGCGCGCCAGCCACTCGGCCAGTTGCCGGGAGGTGAAGAGTTCCCCTCTTTCGTCTAGGGCCACGGTCAGGGTATCGCCGCCGATACGGCCCAGGATTTCTTCCCCTTCCCTGGCCTTTGCCGCTTCCACTTCGGCGGCCGAAGCCCCCGGAGGCAGGGAGACCTCCCGAACTTCCACTACCTCCAAGGGCACGTAGCGCCGGAGGCGGCGGGCGTAGTCCTCGATGCCGGTCCTGAGGTAGGCTTCGCGCAGCCGACCCACCACTATTACGTCCAGGCGCAAGCGGCCTAGGCCTCCTCCCCGCCGGCCGGTGCCTCCGTCCTGCCCGATCCCGCCCTTCTACCCACCCCCGTCTGTCTCCCTGCCGACGGCTCCGGGAGGCTGCCTTCCCAGCGGGGGAAGAGCGCGTGAGGCAGTCCGAACTGATCCAGCACCTTGCCCAGGGTGTGATCCACCAGGTCCAGCACCGTTTCCGGATGGTGGTAGAATGCCGGTACGGGGGGCAGAATCACCGCCCCGGCCTCGGCCGCGGCCAGCATCAGCCGCAGGTGCCCCCTGTGCAGGGGCGTTTCCCGCACCAGCAACACCAGCTTGCGGCCTTCTTTGAGGCTCACGTCTGCCGCCCGCACCAGGAGATTGTCGTTGTAGGAGTTGGCAATGCCGGAGAGGGTCTTAATCGAGCAGGGGGCTACCACCATGCCGCCCGCTTGAAACGAGCCGCTGGCCGGTGCCGCCCCCACGTCCCGGGGATCGTAGACGCAGGCGGCGAGGGCGTGGACCCGTTCCGGGCCCAAACCCATCTCTTCCCGGATGGTGCGCCAGCCGTTCTCGCTGACGATCAGGTGCGTTTCCACGCCCAGCCCGGCGAGCACTTCCAGCAGCCTGACTCCGTAGACGGCACCGCTCGCTCCGGATATACCTACGATTAGCCGCATCTCGAGCCTCGCTTTTTCCCGCCCGGAGAATCCGGCGAGCACGCTGGTGTGTGCAGATAAAGCATAAAGGGTCACCCGCAGGTCCCGGCAGGTGGGCCTGGACGGCGCGGCCCCACAGAAAGCTTATACCATCCGGCCGCGGTCAGGCAATAGGCAACCGGCTCCGCCCTCCCTACGAGTAGTCCACCGCCATACCCCGCCCCAGGCCGAACAGGCGACAAACGGCCACGGCTAGGCGCACCGGCCAGGGCGCCAGCTGCCGCTTCAGCTCCAGCCTTTCCTCCTGCAGCTGGGCCAGCAGACGCTGCAGTTCCTGGTTGGCGACCAGCGCGCCCTGCAGGCGCTTTTCCGTTTCGGCCAGCTTCTGCTTCAGGGCCGCCTGTTCCGCCTGCGTGCGGCTGAGGTTCTTGTTGAAGGAGCCCTGGAGCTGCAGCACCCGATTCTCCAGCTGTTCCACCCGGCCTTCCAAGGCCTCCTTCTCCGCCTGCAGCCGGTTGATCTCCTCCTCGGCCTGGGCCAACTGCCCCCGCATTTGCTCCCGGCGCCGCATGACTCTCTCCATTTCCGCCCGGATTTCCGCTTTTTCCTGTTCCAACTCCTGACAGCGGGCCTGTGCTTCTTCCAGTTCCGCCTCCAGTTCCTCCGCCCGCCGCCGCCAGGTCTCCAGTTCCGCCTCCAGGTCCCGCTTTACCACCGCCAGCGCCCGGGCCTGCTCCCGGCTGGCCGCCACCTCCCGGCGCTGCTGTTCCAGCTCTTCCCGGGCCTGACGCACCTGGTCGTTCAACCGGTCGTAGGCCTGCTTCATGGTTTGGTTGAAGTACCAGGTACCGGGAGAAATCTCGTCGAAGAAGGGAAACGCCGCCAGAGTGGCCACAACCTTGCCCGCGGCCTCCGGCCGGAGCACCTCTACCAGGCGTAGCAGCGTGTCCTCGGCCAGGCCCTCGGAGAACAGGGTAAGGATTTCCTCCAGCAGCCTTTCCAACGGCCAGGTGGCCAGATCTTCCTGCTCCCTCAGGGCGGCCACCTGTTCGGCCCTCTTGGCCTCGGCGTATACTTCCGGCTCACGCTCTCCGGTGGACCGGAGCTGGAACCGGGGCTCGTCTCCCTCGGTGACCCTTCTCAGCTCCAGTTTGCTTCCCGGTACCAGCTCCTGGCTTTCAAACCAGGAGCCCAGCCCCATCAAGACCTGGGCCTCCCGAAAATACCACACCGGGAGAGGGCCCGAGGGCGTGGCCAGCTTCAGAAAGGCCACCCCGGGCAGGTGGGCGAACATGCGCTCCAGGCGCTTTACCACCCGGAGGATGCCCAACCGGAGGTCACGGGAAGAGAGAATATAGCGCCGGAGATTGGGGTCGGTGTCCTGGAACGTGAGCATGAGCTCCGCCCCCTGAAGGGCGCTGCTTTCCCCTTCCCACAGGAAGTCCAGCGGATCCTCCTCGCCGGGAAAATCCGGCCGGGGCACGCGCGAGCGCAGCCACCACAGGTTTCCCCCGACCCATGTGAACCTCTGGTCCTCCTCCAGGCATTGCAAGAGGTTGGTCTCCCGCCATCCCACGCCCAGGACCTCGGCGCTGATCTGTTCCAGGGTAGGGGGTTCGGCGGCCGCCTCCATGAGCTTGATTATGTGCTCCAGCTCTTTGGACTCGACCGCCCTGACCACCTCCCACGGCACCAGGAGCCAGCGCCCTCCCTTCAGGCGCAGAAAGCGACCGTCCCGGACCAGCTGCCGCTCCTCCCGGATTTCCTCGCGCCGCTGGCGGGCCAGGTGCTCGTTCAGTTCACCCAGGCGCAGGGGACGCCCCTCCTTCTTCAGCACCTGGTAGGCGGCGTCGTTCTCTCGCCGGCCCTCGAGGTTCAGCGACCATAGGCCGCCCTCTACTTCCCGGAAGGCCGGATTCTTCTGCAGGCAGCGCCGCACGTCCTTCTCCAGCCGCGCCGGAGTGGAACGCAGGCCGAGGTGCTGACGGGCGGCCGGCAGCAACTCGGTTACGCTGCGAGGCTCACACTGAAACAAAAGCTGCTTGAGTACATCGGTAAGAGAGTCCAAACGCCCGGTGACTCGCGGTAGGCCTGAAGCCGCCTTCTTCAAGTAAGCTCACCGTCCTAATATTGGTTGACCTAGAAAATATTGGCTGCACAATAGATTAGACACCGTCTGTTAGAATCCTGCTAGAAACCTGCTAGAAAGGAACGAGTTTTTCATCAACTGCCTTGCGCGGGAACGGGTGGGCGGGACCGGTGTTCTCAGAGGACGGGCACCTGTCATCTGGGAGCTGAGACTCCCCGGCCGGCAAGGCGGCCGGGGCGTGGCAGGACCGGCGCGGGGACGAAATGAGAGCCTGCCGGTGGGTATTGGCCTGGAAGCGCCGAACGGCGACCGCGGCGGCGCCGGAAACCGGGGGTAACTCGGGCCGGGACGCGCAGGGCTATTCGCCGGCAGGGGAATCTAGGTCGGGCAGGTCGGACAGGGCGGCCTTCAGGAGGGCCCGGGCGGCCTCGTAGCGCTCCTCCGGCACCAGAAGCTCCACCTCGGCCAGGGCGCCGGTCGAAAACCCGTACACCGTCCCTGCGGCCTCCGCCCGGACGATTACCGGGATATCCTCCGACTTAAGCCACCCGGATACCAGTTCCGCCTCCAGGCGGTTGGCCGCCCGGTACACCACCCGCCATTCGCCCATCAGGCTTCCTCCTTTCGCCGGGAGACCGCCTCTCGTGGCGGGTCCTGCCGCCGGAGGTGCCGTAGCACCTCTTCGAAGGCGGGAGGCAGGGGGGCGGTAAACTCCAGGCGTTCGCCGTTCCGTGGATGGCGGAACGCCAGCCGGCAGGCATGGAGTAGCTGCCCCGGTACGGGAAGGGGCGGGCGCCGTCGCCCGTAGAGGGGATCCCCCACCACCGGATGGCCCAGGGAGGCCAGGTGTACCCGTATCTGGTGGGTGCGGCCGGTTTCCAAACTGACCTCCAGGAGGGCGTAATCGGGAAAGTATTCCCGAACCCGGTAGTGGGTTACCGCTTCCTTACCTCCTTCGGTTCGTACGGCCATCTTCTTCCGGTCCCTCTGGTGCCGTCCGACAGGGGCACGCACCGTGCCGGTCAGCGGCGGCCGGCCGTGCACCAGGGCGAGGTAGACCCGGCGCAGCGTGCGCTCCTGGAGCTGCCGGGCCAGTTCCAGGTGGGTGAAGTCGTTCTTGGCCACCACCATCAGGCCGGAGGTATCCTTGTCCAGCCGGTGCACCACCCCCGGCCGCAGGGAGCCGCCGATGCCGCTGAGATCCGGGCAACGCCTGAGCAGGGCATTGACCAGGGTCCCACGAGGGTGACCCGGGGCCGGGTGGACAACCAGCCCCTGGGGTTTATTGATCACCAGCAGATCGGAGTCTTCGTAGACGACCTCCAGAGGGATGTCCTCGGGTACCAGGACGGAGGGCTCCGGCGGCTCCAAGTGTACGGAGACCCGATCCTTGGGCCGCAGCCGATATCCGGCCTTGACCCTCACCCCGTTGACCGTGACCCGCCCGGCGGCAACGGCCTTCTGCGCCTGAGCGCGGGAGGGGAAAAGGCCCTGCTCGAACAGAAACACGTCCAGGCGCCGGCCCCGTACTTCCGGCCCGGCCGTCACTTCTTTCTCACTTCTGCCCTCCACAGTCTGCCCCCTCCTGCCGTGCCTGCCGCAACGTCTCCCAGGCCATCAGACCAATCCCCGCCACCAGGGCTATGTCCGCCACGTTAAACACCGGCCAGACGCGCAGGTCCAAGAAGTCCACCACATAGCCCAGGCGCACCCGGTCCACCAGGTTGCCCGCCGCGCCTCCCCAGGCCAAGGCCAGGGCCCAGCCCAGCAGCCGGCTCCGGTGACGTACCACCTGCACGTAGGCCAGGCCGATCCCGGTAAGTACCGCCAGGCCCACCAGCACGAAAAAGCCGGTTTGATAATTGAGAATTCCGAAGGCGCCGCCGTAGTTGTGCACCCGGGTAAGGTACAGGATGCCGGGCAACAGGGGTATCGCCTGCCCCTCGGTCAGCCGGAGACTGACCAGCGCCTTGGTTATCTGATCCAGGGCCAGTACCGCCAGGGCAATCCAGGGCAACTACCTCTCCCCCCCGACGCCGGCCGGCGCCGCCAGTGGATTGACCGGTCCGCAACCCCGGCCGAGCGCCAGGCCCCCGGCTATGGCCCGGGTGACCAATTCTTTGGCCCGTTCTGCTGCCTTTGGCACCTCCAGCCCCAGGGCCAGGTAGGCGGCCAGGGCGGCGGAGAGGGTGCAGCCCGTGCCGTGGGTATTCCGGCCATCCAGCCGGGGTCCGGCAAACGGGGTGAATTCCCTGCCGTCGTACAGCCAGTCGGTGGAACCGGTACCGGTCAGGTGACCGCCCTTGGCCAGAACGTACTGCACACCGCTTTGTTCCCAAAGCAAGGCGGCCGCCGCCCGCAGATCCTCCTCGCCGCCGATCTGGCTTCCGGTCAGGACCGCCAGTTCCGGCACGTTGGGGGTGACCACTCTGGCCAGGGGCAGCAGCCGCTCTTTGAGACGGGTAATCGCCTCCGGCTCCAGAAGGGGTGCCCCGCTCTTGGCCACCATTACCGGGTCCACCACCAGGTTCGGTACCCGGGCTTCCCGCAGAACCTCGGCCACGGCCTCCACGATTTCTTTCCCACCCAGCATGCCGGTCTTTGCGGCATCGGTGCCGATGTCCTCCAGCACCGCCTCCACCTGGGCCCTGACCATTTCCGGGGGAAGATAGTGCACGGCCCGCACTCCGCAGGTATTCTGGGCCGTAACCGCCGTAAGGGCCACGGTGCCGTAGACGCCCAAGGCGGCAAACGTCTTGAGATCGGCCTCAATACCCGCCCCTCCGCCGGAATCCGAGCCGGCAACGGTTAAAACCCTCTTCACCGTGGCTTCTCCCCTCTCGGACGATCGCCCCGTTCGCTTCGGCTCGGGGAAGCTACCAAACCAAGGAAACACCGATCCGCTCCGCCGGGGACGCCGCAGCCGTACCCCGGCGCCGCCCTTGTCCTGCGTTCACAGCCGCCGGGGCGGCCGGCAATCAGGTTTCCCGGAATAGTCCTGATAGAGTGCGCCGTCCCGGCGGTCCCGGTAGTAGGGCAGGGAGTCTACCTGCTCTACCGCCCCCCGGTCCTCGTCGTAGTCGGCGTATACCCGGGGGTATTCGCTGGTCCCGGGCAGGTCGGATATGCTCTCCGAGGTGCCGTGGCGGGCCGCATCCTGCCAGGCATCCTCCCCGTCATAGGCCGCCCGTTCCCCCGGTTCGCGGCCGGGACCGTAAAGGCCGCCGTAGGGCGGGGCCACTACCTCCTCCTCCACCGGTCGCCGCCGGTGCCCACGCCGGGCCTCAAAGGCCCGTCGGCAGTCCAGGCATAGAGTCGTCTCCGGTAGGGCTTCCAGCCGCTCCTCCTCTACCGGCCGGCCGCAGCTTCGGCAGTAGCCGTAGCCTCCGGTCTCCAGCGACTTGAGGGCTTCCTCTACCGCTTCCAGGCGGCGCCGGGCCAACTCCCGCAGAGCAAGGTCCTTGCTACGTTCGAATACCTCGGTTCCTAAATCCGCCGGATGATTGTCGTAACCGGATAGCTCCTGGAGCGCTTCTCTTTGGCTTTGGTCTAGACCGCCTTCCAGAGCCCTTAACTGCGCCGTCAGTTCTTCCCGTAACCGTCGGAGACGGCCGGCGAAGTACTCCCGCCGCGACGGGTCCAACTTTTTCCCTCCTGCCTTTCCCCCTGCCGCCTCCCCGGTTGCTCTTGAAGACCGGTCTCGGCTCCGGCCCGTGCCTCTCTCGGCTTCCCGCGCTGACGGCGGCTCGCACAAAAGGCCATGGGCGGGCAATACCGGTCCTTATAATTCCTGACGCACCAGGCGCACGATGGTGGCGATGAAGCTGCTGATGCCGGGGAGATTAAGCACTACCAACAGGCGCAGGATGTACAGCACCAGGGCTCCCAGAACGGTGAAGCCCACCGCCATTCCCAGGCCCCGGGCCAGGCCGGCCACGAAGTTCACGTAGATCAGGCGCCGGGGACGGTGCAGCAGATCGCCTACCACCAGTTCCTCCCGGCGGGCCAGGTGCTCGGCTAAGGCCTCTACCCTCTCCCCCAGCGCTTGTAGGTCCCTGGGCTCCACCCGTTCATTTTCCACCCGACCGGCACCTCACCATTATTATGGCGCCGGCCTAGGCGGATATGCGGGAGACCACCTCCGAGCACCGGGGGCAGAGATCGGGATGGGAGGGATCTCGGCCTACTTCCGGGTTGAACAGCCAGCAGCGGGCACACCGCCTTCCCTGCGCCGCGCCCACCTTCAACCACAGGCCGTTCATGTTTTCCGCCGGCCGGACCTCGCCGCCCGCCGGTGCGGGACCCGGGTATACCTCCACCCGGGAGACGATAAAGGCCGGGGCCAGTTGGGGCTTCATGGCGTCCAGCAGGGAGAGAAGCTCGCCCTGGGCGTAGAGCTCCACCGCCGCCTGGGAAGAGTGCTGAACCGTCTTCCGGCGCCTGGCCTCTTCCAGGGCCTTGCTGACCTCTTCGCGCACCGCCAGCACCGTCTCCCATCGCCTCTCCAGGGCCTCGTCCAGGTATTCTTCCCGGACCTCGGGCCAGGTGGTGAGCTGCACGCTGACCGGCGCCCCCTCTTCCCGCGGCAGGTAGCGCCATATTTCCTCGGTGGTAAAGGCCAGGATAGGGGTCAGCAGCCGCACCAGCACGTGCGCCAGGCGGTAGAGCGCGGTTTGCGCCGACCGGCGCCCGGTGCTCTCCCGCGCCTCGCAGTAGAGGCGGTCCTTCAGCACGTCCAGGTAGAAGGCGCTCAGGTCCAGCACGCAGAAATTGTAGATGTGCCGGTACACCTGGTGGAATTCGTATTCCCGGAAGGCCTCGGTAACCCGCCGGACGAGCCGCTGCAGCCGGGAGAGCATGAAACGGTCGATTTCCTCCATCTCCGCGTACGCCACCGCGTCGCGACCGGGAGCGAAGTCGTAGAGGTTGCCGATCAGGAAGCGGAAGGTGTTGCGTATCTTCCGGTAGGCGTCGGCCGTCTGCTGGAATATCTTGGGCGAGGCGGCCACGTCCCGGCGGTAATCGGCGGAGGCCACCCACAGCCGCAGGACGTCCGCCCCCAGCTCTTCGATTACCTCCGAGGGCTCGATGCCGTTGCCCAGGGACTTGGACATCTTCCGGCCTTCCTCGTCCACCACGTAGCCGTGGCTCAGCACCGTCCGATAGGGCGGCTGCTCGCGCACGGCCACCGAGGTGCAGAGCGAGGAATTGAACCAGCCCCGGTACTGGTCGCTACCCTCCAGGTACATGTCTGCCGGCCAGCGCAGGTCCCGACGGGTCTCCAGTACCGCCAGGTGGCTGCACCCGGAGTCGAACCAGACGTCCATGATGTCCGTTTCCTTCCGGAATTCGGCGCCCCCGCAGTGAGGGCAGCGGTATCCCGGCGGGAGGAGCGCGGCCGCCGTCTCTCCGAACCAGGCGTCCGAGCCCTTTTCCCCGATGAGCCGGCGCACGTGCTCGATGCTCTCCTCTTCCATGATCGGCTCCCCGCACCCGGTGCAGTAGAAGATGGGTATGGGCACCCCCCATACCCGCTGCCGGGAGATGCACCAGTCGCCGCGCTCGGCGATCATATGGCTCATGCGCTCCTGCCCCCACTCCGGCACCCACCTGACCCGCTCCACGGCGGCCAGGGCCTGCCTCCTGAAGCCCTCCACCGAGGCGAACCACTGCTCCGTGGCCCGGAACAGGATCGGCCGCTTGCAGCGCCAGCAGTGGGGATACTGGTGCTCGATACTTTCCTCGCGGAGCAGGAACCCCGTTTCCGCCAAGCGGGCCACGATGGCCGGATTGGCCTCGTCGGTGAGGCGGCCGGCCCAGTCCCCGGCTTCGGCGGTGAAGCGCCCCTCGTCGTCTACCGGGGAGAGCACGGGCAGGCCGTAGCGCTGTCCCACCTCGTAGTCCTCCAGCCCGTGCCCGGGCGCAATGTGCACGCAGCCCGTGCCCTGCTCCAGAGTCACCAGCTCTCCCACGATAACCAGGCTCTCCCGTTCCAGGAGCGGGTTCCGGCACCTGGCTCCTTCCAGGTCCGCGCCGCGGAAACTACTCACCACCCGCCCCCGGCGGCCGACCAGCTCCAGTACGCCGGCCCACAGGGCTTCGGCCATAACCAGCTTTTCCCCCTCCGACTCCACCAGCACGTAGGTGTAGTCGGGGTGCAGGGCAATGGCCAGGTTGGCCGGCAGGGTCCAGGGAGTGGTGGTCCAGATGACAACGTAAGTGCTTTCTTCCGGCACCACCCCCCTACCGTCCAGCACCGGGAACTTCACGTAGATGGAGGGGGAGACCTCGGGGCCGTACTCCACTTCCGCGTCGGCCAGCGCCGTCTGGCAGGTGGTGCACCAGTACACGGGCTTGAGGCCGCGGTAAATGTAGCCCTTCTTCACCATGTCGCGGAAGACGCCGATCTGCACCGCTTCGAACCGGGGGTCCAGGGTGAGGTAGGGGCGATCCCAGTCTCCCCGGACTCCCAGGCGCTGAAACTGCTTCTTTTGTATCTCCACGTATTTGAGCGCGTAGTCCCGGCAGTAGCGGCGGAACTCTACCGGCCCCATGCCCCGGCGGTCGAGGCCCAAATCCTTTATGGCCTGCTGCTCTATGGGAAGCCCGTGGGTGTCCCACCCGGGGACGAAGGGGGCATCGTAGCCGTTCATGGAGTAGAACTTTACGATAAAGTCCTTGAGGACCTTGTTCAGGCTGGTACCCAGGTGAATGTCCCCGTTGGCGTAGGGCGGGCCGTCGTGAAGGATGAACTGGGGGCGGCCGGCGCTCTTCTCCTGCACCCGGCGGTAGAGATCGATTTCTTCCCAGAAGCGCAGGATCTCCGGCTCCCGCTTAGGAAGTTGGGCCCGCATGGGGAACTCGGTTTGGGGAAGGTTGACCGTCTGGCTGTAATCCAATCCGTTCACCCCCGGGTTTGGAATGGCTCCCGGCCCGATCGAGCCGCTCTTTTCCTGCTCATTATATGGTTTCCGCCCGGCCGAGTCAAACCTTGCCGGCGCTGAGGCATCCCTGTCCCCAGAGGGCAGTCCTGGTTTTCCCCGAGTACCTAAAGCGTGCCCAGGCGTCGGAGCACGGCCTCCTCGTCCACCCCTTCCAGGCCCAGAAGCTTTTCCCGGTGGCGCTCACCCTGGAGGAGTTTCACCCGGCTCCGGGGCACTCCCAGCCATTCGGCCACCAGCTCCAGGCAGGCCTCGTTGGCCGCCCCCTTATGCGGCGGGGCGCTCACCTTCACCTTCAGCGCCCCGTTCTCCCAACCGCAGATCTCGTCCCTACCCGCCCGCGGCTGCACCCTCACCTTCAGGCGCACCATCGGTGTGTGCCTCCTCCGCCCCCAGGGCTTCCAGTTCCGCCGCCAGTAAGGCCCGCCACCTCCGCCGGAAGGCCGCCGTCCGCTCGCGCAGTTGTTCGTACTCCCGCCACTGCTTCTCCACCTCTGCCTGGGCCCGGGCCAGGGTTTCCTCGGCCCGGCGCCGCGCCTCCTGAAGGATCAGTTCGGCTTCTTTCTCCGCATTTTGCCGGGCCTCCTCGGCCGCCTTCTGGGCCATCACCAGGGTCTCCTTGATGGTCTCCTCCCACTCCCGATACTTCTTCAGGGCCTGTTCTAGCCCCAGTACCTGCTCCCGCAGTTCCTGGTTTTCCCGGTATAACTCCTCGTATCCCTTCACCACCTGCTCCAGGAAGGCCCTTACCTCGGCAGGTCGGTAGCCCCGCCAACCGCGGGCAAACTCCTTATTGTGGATGTCCAGCGGGGTGAGCATATACGCCTCCTTCTCCAAGCCGCCCCACCTCCGGATGGGCCGCCCGGCCGCCAACGCGCTCAATCGGCCGGCCGCGCCACCTCCCTCTAGAAAAGCAGGCGGTAAAGGGCGGGCATTACAACCCAGTTTTCCACCACGTAAAGCAGCAGCAGGGCCACCAGCGGAGAGAAATCCACCATGCCCGTGGCCGGCATCAGCCGGCGGACGGGCGCCAGGATCAACTCGGTGAAGTCGTACACGAAGCGGACGGCAGGGTTGGCCAGACTGGGACGAAACCAGGACAGAAGCACCCGGATCAGTATCAGGAGTTCCAGGAGGCGAAAGGCAATATGTACGCTATCCAGTACCAGGTTCATGTTCCTCCTTCCCTGCCCAGTTCTTCCGCCCGCCGCCAGGCCGCCTCTACCGCCCGGATGAGAGCACCCCGCAGCCCGGCCTCCTCCATCACCGCCAGGCCGTAGGCGGTTGCCCCACCGGAAGACACCACCGCGTCCTTTAGCTGCGCCGGGTGGGCGCCGGTTTCCTGCAGCATGGCCGCCGCCCCCTGTACCGTACGCAGGGTGAGCCGCCGCGCCACTTCCCGCGAGAGACCCAATTTGACACCCGCTTCAATCAGGGACTCAAGGATCAAAAAGGTATAGGCTGGACCGCAGCCGCTCAGAGCCGTTACCGCATCCAGGCAGGATTCGGCCAGGTCCACTACTTCCCCCACCGCCCCGAAGATTCTCCGGGCCTCCTCCTTCCTGGCCTCCGGGACTGCCGGCCCGTAGCTGAGGGCGGTAATGCCTTGACCGACCAGACAGGGCATGTTCGGCATGGCCCGGATGACCAGGGCCTCTCGGGAGATGAGGCTCTGCAACCGGGCGATCTTCCACCCGGCCACCACCGATATGAGCAGTTGGCCCGGGGAAAAAGCCGAACCCACCTCGGCCAGCACTTCGGCGGCCACCTGGGGCTTGACCGCCAGCACCACCGTGGGGCAGGTCTCCACCACCTGCCGGTTCTCCGCGCAGATTCCGATACCGTACCCGTCTTGCAGGTAATGCCGTCGCTCGGCACTGGCATCTGCGGCCAGGATTTCCGGCGCCGGCGCCTCTCCGGCCCCGATCAGGCCCCGGATCAGCGCCTCCCCCATGGCTCCGGCCCCGATGAAACCTACTTTGGGCACCGCCCTCGCCTCCTAAAGTGCGTCGGTTCCGTCTTCCCGGCTGATTTCCACGTTCGGAGGGGTGACCACGAAGATCCCCTCTCTTATCTTCTGCACGCTCCCTCCCAGGGCATATGCCACCCCGCTCAGGAAGTCCAGTACCCGGCGGGCCACTTCCACCTCGCGACCCTCCAGGTTAAGCAGGATGGGGTGCTTGTCCTTAAGGTAGTCGGCTATGTCGGCCGCCTGTTCATAGGAAACCGGCCGGGCGACAATCAGCCGGAGTCTCGGCGCCGAGGGCAGGCTGACCACGTTGTTCTTTACCAGCCGTGGGGGCGGAAACGTGGGGTCGACGGGCGGCTCGCCTTCTTCCTCGAACCCCAAGAAACCCAAAATTCTCTCCACCAATCCTCCCACTTTACCCTTCTGGCGGGAGGCAGGGTTCGAACTCCCGGCCAGAGGCTGTCCCCCCTTTCCTTTATCTCACCCCGTGCGGGGTCCGAAGATGGCGGTACCCACCCGCACCATGGTGGCTCCCTCTTCTACCGCCACCTCGAAATCGCCACTCATCCCCATAGAAAGGTGCTCCATGCTTACACCCGGCCAGCGTTCGCCGGCGATTGCCTCCGCCAGGAGGCGCAGCCGCCGGAAGACGGGTCTGGCCTCCTCCGGCTCCGCCACCGCCGGGCCGATGGTCATCAGCCCCAGCACCCGGAGGTGCCTGTACCCGGCTACGCGCTCCAGGAAGGGGCGAACCTCGGCCTCGGCCAGGCCGAACTTGGTGCCTTCTCCGGCAAGGTTAACCTGAAGCAGGACCGGCCATACCCTTCCGGTCCGGGCGCCCTGCTTCTCCAGTTCCTCCGCCAGGCGAATGCGGTCCAGGGAGTGAATGAGGTCGACCCAATCCGCCAGGTACTTCACCTTATTGGTCTGCAGGTGCCCGATAAAGTGCCACTCTGCCGCCCGACCCAGCGCGGCCACCTTAGCCCTGGCCTCCTGCACCCGATTCTCGCCCAGGGCCGTAATGCCTTCCGCCAGGCCTGCCCGGATGATTTCCACCGGCACGTTCTTGGTCACGGCGATGAGCTTTACCGCCTCCGGTCGGCGTCCGGACCTCTCGGCCGCCCGGGCCAGCCGCTCCCGCACCCGGCGTAGGTTGGCCCCGATATCGGTCATGGTGTCCATCCCTCTGCCGAGGAAATTGTCCGTGAAGGGACGAAAAGCCCCTTTCCCCCCGGGCCACGGCTTTATTATTCGCCGGCAGGAGTGTCTTTCCTTCTGCGGACGGGCAGCCCTGGCAGGTTTTGCTTGCGGCCGACCTTCGCGATTTCCGGCCGACAGATGTTTGGCCATCCGGCGGAAAGGGACGAGGGCAGAATGGCAGCAATTGGAAGGCGGGGCGGGGCACTAGCGCTTGGTGTGCACGGGCTCGACGAAGCCCTCCAGCTCTACCAGGATCACGTCTACGCCTAGTCTCTTAATCTGTTCCCAGGGGATTACCACATCCTCGGCGCGGCCCAGGAGGCCGAGGAGGCGAGTGGCACCCGGCAGGATTATGGCCTTCACCTTTCCGTTCTCCACGTCCAGCTCGAGATCCTTTATCAGGCCCAAACGCCGGCCGTCCCGGACGTTAACCACGTCCCGCAGCCGGAGCTCGGAGGCGCGGACCATTGCTTCCACCCCCCGACCGATCCGCCCCAAAATGACCTCATAAAAGTATATGAGGCCCGGCGGGGGATGTGTCCGATCTCAGGACTCCGGCCACAGCCGGGCCAGGTGCCGCTGAGAACTTCGCCACCACTCTACCAAGCGCCACCGCTTCTCTATCGGCGGGCGTTGTTGACCTTGAAGCTCCCGGCCGCCCGGCGAGGCCATTACCTCCTGCACCGGCGCCGCCGGAACCTCTCCGCTGCCGGCAATGTCCACGAAGCACAGGGGCGGGAAGAGCACGCACCACCAGTTGGCACCTTCCCCTTCCCCGAGCACCACGCGCACCGCCCGGTAGGATCCGGCCGGAAGCACGGTCTCGTAGTACGCGCGGGTGGGGAATTCAAATACCCCCATCTCTATCCGGGCCGGGTACGGGGCGCCGGCCAAGGCCAGGCAGCGGTCGGCCGCCTCTTGCAGCCGGGGCAGCGAGGCCCGTACGGCCTTCTCCGCGTCCTCCCACCCCTGCACCCGCCCCAGGTCGGGCAGCAATTCCCATAACAGGGCGTCCCGCACCCGGTACTTCAGGGCCTGATCCTCGGGGCGGTCGCTGTTGGCCACCACGTGAAGCCGGATGAGGTTGTCCGGCGTGTAGGCCTCCTGACAGGGGTGGCTGAAGACCCGATACGCCACTGCTCCCGCCGCCAGGGCGAGGATTATCAGGACCGCAATAAGTTTTTGCATCCCAGCACCTCCTTTCACATGTGCTTGCGCATGTGGTTCAGGGCTGCCTTCTCCAGTCGCGAGACCTGCGCCTGAGAGATGCCGATCTCGTCTGCCACCTCCATCTGCGTCTTGCCCTCGAAGAAGCGCAGGGTGAGGATGGTGCGCTCCCGTTCGCTCAGCTTCTGCAGCGCCTCCCTCACCGCGATCCCCTCCAGCCAGTTGGCGTCCTGGTTCTTCTCGTCTCCGATTTGGTCCATCACCAGGATGGGGTCGCCTCCGTCGTGGTACACGGGTTCGAACAGTGACACCGGCTCCTGGATGGCATCCAGGGCGAAGACCACCTCTTCTCGTTCGAGCTTCAGTTCTTCGGCAATCTCCACCACCGTGGGCTCGCGTCCGTACTTGTTCACCAGGGCGTCCCGCGCCTGCAGGGCCTTGTAGGCGGTATCCCTGAGGGAACGGCTGATACGTACCAGGTTGTTGTCGCGAAGGTAACGACGGATCTCGCCGATAATCATGGGCACCGCGTAGGTAGAAAAGCGCACGTTCTGCTCCAGGTCGAAATTGTCGATGGCCTTGATCAGGCCCACGCAGCCCACCTGGAAGAGATCGTCCACGCATTCCCCCCGGTTGGTGAACCTTTGAATGACGCTCAATACCAAACGCAAATTGCCCCTGATCAACTGTTCGCGAGCCGAAGCGTCGCCCTGGCGCAGGGCCCGGAAGAGGGAGCGCATCTGTTCGTTGGTCAACACGGGAAGCTTGGCGGTATTCACCCCGCAGATCTCCACTTTATTGACCAAACCCATGTACCCCCCTTCGGGCTTAATTATTGCCAGGCCTCCCGGCTTTTATACGAAAAAGGGCCGCGGCTCCGGCCGCAACCCTTTATGAAAGCACGCCCCAACGGGGGTAAACGTTTGCCTTCGGCCTACGCCTCCCGGCCCTCGGCCTCACTGCCTTGTTTCCAATCGGCAACAATGTATTCCAGGGATTTACTCCAAACGCAGCATTTCCTTCCGCAGTCGTTTGATAATGCGTTTCTCCAGCCGGGAAATATAGGACTGGGAGATACCCAGCATATCCGCTACTTCTTTTTGGGTCTTTTCCACCCCGTCTACCAGCCCGAAGCGGAACTCCATGATCTTCCTCTCCCGGGGGGAGAGCTTCTTCATGGCCTGATACAGAAGTCTTTTTTCCACCTCTTCTTCTATGGACTTGTAGATTATGTCTCCCTCGGTGCCCAGCACGTCGGAAAGCAGGAGCTCGTTTCCGTCCCAGTCCGTGTTTAGGGGCTCCTCGAACGAAACCTCGCACCGCTGCCGGCTGCTACGACGAAGATGCATCAGAATCTCGTTTTCTATACACCGGGAGGCATAGGTGGCCAGCTTTATACGCTTGCGCGGATCAAAAGTGTTTACCGCTTTGATCAATCCGATGGTCCCGATGGAAACCAGATCCTCAATACCCACCCCCGTATTCTCGAACTTCCGGGCGATGTACACTACCAGCCGCAGGTTCCGCTCGATGAGAGTGGTCCGCACCCGGTCGTCTCCCGCCTCCAGCCTCTCCAGCAACAACCCTTCTTCGTCACTGGTCAAGGGAGGCGGCAGGGCTTCACTGCTACCGACGTAGTGTATGGGCAAAATTTCTAGAAAAGAAAGCAGACGCATCGCCCACAGACGCGCCGCCAACAAGGCCGACCCCTCCCCCATGCCGCTCCTTCAGCCCAGGACTGCCTGCAACACGTCCGGGTGCAGCAGGGCCCGGTAGCTCCCTTGCGGAGACAGCCGCTGCCGGTAAATGCCCACCAAGACCTCCCTCACCCGCACCATCCGGTCCTCGGTGATCACCACCAGTTCATCCGGCCGGAAGCACAGCAGCATGCCCCGCGGCCGGCCCAGAGAGGTGAACGGTACCAAGTGCACCCGCGCCGCCCAGGCGGTTCCCCGCAGTTCCTCGGCCAACCGGCCCAGGTCGGGCTCTTCGCCTGCCTCAACCGCCTGCCGCAGGGACGGGGGCAGGAGCGGGCGCAGGGCATCGTACTCCACGATCACCACCGGCCGGCCGGTTATGGGGTCCCGAAGCTGGTTTCCCGTATCCACCAGGGCCCGGACGGCCAGCCTCTTCTCTCCCCAACGGATAACCATCGGCACCTGGAAGAACCCCGCCAACAGGCTGCGCCTGAGCCAGGGCGCGCCCCACCGGGCCAGAAGCAGGGCCGCCGCCACCGCCGCCAGCAGCCAAGGATACGGGAGACGGCTCAGGAAGGCGACCAGGCCTCCCAGGAGGGCGTAGGCGTCGAGTCGGGCATTGAACACGTACATGGCCCCCAGCACTGCCCCGGCCATGGCGAAGGCGACCAGGTACAGGTAGAATACCGCCTGGCAAAACCGGCGCAGGTTCAGGCGCCGGTAGGCCAGAGCCACCAAAAGAAGGGAAACGCCCAGGCGCCCCCCTGCGCCCAGCACCGCCTGGTTGTTCAGGGTAAAGGGCAGCAGGGCGTAGATCGCACCGCAGGTGGCCGCGACGATCAATCGCCACGCGCTGGTAGATAGTTGCGCAAACCTGGCCGTAGCCCAGAGGAGCAGGTAATCCATCACCCAGTTAATGGTGAAGACTACGTCCAGGTACACTACCGGGGGCGGCATCGGGCCTCGCCTCTTCTAATTATTGCCATAGACATAGATATGCCGGGCCTCTGCCCGCCTATGCCGGCAGAACCCGCTATGATTATACTCGTTCGGGATGGGGATATATGTCAGACTGGGGACGACCTGGAAGGTCAAGAAACCAGAAAAGGCCGGCACCCGACCGCCAGAGCAAGCGAATCCCGGCCTCCGCCGGCGTTCCGGTTTTCCGGGTGGGAAGACTCGGAGGGTGTTTAGGCGGATAGAGACAGCAGCCCCCGGGTCAACCCTCAAGATGCCCGTAACGGAGCCAGCGCCCGAAACGGATGCGGCCCGGAGACCGCAGTCCCAAGGCACAAGCCCGTTAGGTGGGCGAAGCCGCCGCTACGAGGAAGCTCGGGACCACGGCAGGGGCTGACCTCCGGGGGTGCACCGGCAGGCGCGGCGTGGTACTGGGTTAGCCGCCCTTACGGGCGCCGCCGCAAGAAGGCGGGGATATCCAGGTCGGCCAGGTCAAAGGCCTTGGTCTCGATCTCCCTGGTTCCGGCTGCCTGCTGGCGGCCAAGGACATGGTCGAACCCCGTGGCGATCACCGTGATGCGCACCTCGTCCTTGAGGTTCTCGTCGATTACTGCCCCGAAGATTATGTTGGCGTTGGGGTCGGCGGCCGCGGCAATGATCTCCGCCGCCTCGTTCACCTCAAACAACCCCAGATCGGGGCCGCCGGTTATGTTCATGAGTACCCCCCGCGCCCCTTCGATGGAAGTCTCCAGCAACGGGCTGGAGATAGCCATCCGCGCCGCCTCCACCGCGCGCTTGTCGCCCGTGCCCCGACCGATGCCCATGAGGGCGGTGCCGGTATCCAGCATGATGGTCTTCACGTCGGCAAAGTCCAGGTTGATCAGCCCCGGCACCGCGATGAGGTCGGAAATACCCTGTACTCCCTGACGGAGGATATCGTCGGCCAGCCTGAAAGCCTCGGTGATGGAAGTCTGCTTGTCCGCCACCTGAAGCAGGCGGTCGTTGGGGATGATGATTAGACTGTCTACCCGGTTACGGAGCTCGTTGATACCCGTTTCCGCCTGTTCGGCCCGCTTGCGCCCCTCGAAGGTGAAGGGCCGGGTGACCACCGCCACCGTCAGGGCCCCGGCCTGCTTGGCCACTTCCGCCACTATAGGGGCGCCCCCGGTTCCCGTGCCTCCCCCCATACCGGCAGTCACGAACACCATGTCTGCCTTGTCCAGCGCCTTGACCAGATCCTCGCGGCTTTCCTCCGCCGCCCGCCGGCCCACCTCCGGATTGGCACCTGCCCCCAGCCCTTTGGTAAGCTTGGCTCCTATCTGGATCTTGACCTCCGCCTTGGACATCTGCAGGGCCTGGAGGTCGGTATTAATGGCGATGAATTCCACCCCCTGCAGCCCGGCGGCGATCATCCGGTTGACCGCGTTGCTGCCTCCGCCGCCCACCCCAACCACCTTGATGGTGGCAAACTGCGTGTTGCTGCCCTCTTCCAGTTCCAGGACCATTTACCTCCCCCTCCTAGAAGAAGTCTCTAAACCAGGACCAAATCCTAGCCCACCAGCCGCCTGCCGACGGTTCCAGGGCCCCGGCCGCCTGGGCCCGGGCCAGATAGCGGGCGCCGTAAACCAGCAGGCCCACGGCGGTAGCGTACTCCGTTCCCCTCACCATGTCCCCCACTCCGTCGAGCACTACCGGGTATCCCACCCGGACCGGCATTTCCAGGATATCGGCGGCCATCTGCGCCAGCCCGGCCAGTCCCGCAGTTCCCCCGGTAAGAACCGCCCCTCCCGGCAAGAGGTAGGCCCGGCCGCTACCCAGCCGCTGACGGACGAGGTTCAGAATCTCCTGGATACGGGGCTCAATAATGGTGGCCAGCATGCGCCGGGAAACGGTCTTGAGACCTTCTCCGGCAATGTCCGGGACTTCCACAAACTCGTCGTCCGGCTGCAGCCCGGCCAGGACACACCCGTGACGGCACTTGACCTCTTCGGCGCTGGCCAAAGGGATGCGCAGACCTACGGCCAGGTCGCTGGTGATATAGTCCCCGCCGGCGGGAACCACCCCCGCCTCCCGGAGGTTCCCCCGCTGGAAGACGGCGTACTCGGTAGTGCCACCCCCGATATCCAGCAGCAGAACCCCCAGTTCCCTTTCCGCCGGCAGCAGTACCGCCTCTGCCGAGGCCAAGGCGCTGAAGACCGGTTCGCGCACGGGAGGATTGATCCCCGCCCGGCTTACCACCTTGCCCAGGTTCTGCACCGAGCTGCTGCCGGCCAGCACCAGAGTAGCCTCCACTTCCAGCCGATTCCCGGTCATGCCCGTCGGATCCACTATTCCCTCGTAGCCGTCTACCACGTACTGGCAAGGAAGTACGTGCAACAACTGCCGGTCCGAAGGAACGTTGACCACCTGCGCGGTCTGAAGAACCCGGAAAACGTCTTCCGGCCCGATTTCCCGGTGGGGATTGACTACCGCCACCACCCCCCGGTTCTGCAGGGTGAGAACGTGCGGGCCGGTAAGGCTGACCATAACCGCCTCGGGCTCTACCCCGGCCATTTGCCGCGCCTGGGCCATGGCCCGAGCCGCCCCTCGGGCCGCCTCCTCGATGTCCACCACCATGCCGCGTCTGAGGCCGGCAGACCGCACCTGCCCCACGCCCACAACGGCGAGGCCTGCGTCCGGGCCGATTTCCGCCAATACGGCCACCGTTTTGCTGGACCCGAGGTCCAGGGCTGCTACCACGTTGCGGCCTGCCAAGGTGTCAACCTCACTTCTTGGCAAATAATACCAAATCTTAATCTAAACTTTCCACGTCCTTCTGACCTATTCCTGCTGCCGGTCCCGGCGGCGGCGCCACCTTCCCAGCAGGTGCCGGCGGATAATGGCCAGATTCTGAAAGATGCGCACCCCAAAGGCAAAAACCGCAGCCAGATAAAGGTCTATCCCCAACTGGTCTCCCAGGTAGGCCAGGACACCGGCGAGCAGCATATTGCCGAAGAATCCGGTTATGAAAACCCCGGAATCGAAGTTCTCCTCCAGCCCCGCCCTCAGGCCGCCGAAGATGGAGTCCAGGGCCGCCAATACCCCCACGGAGAGGTACTTGGCGTAGGCCAGAGGGATGGTCAGGGGAAACCAGAGACCGATCAGGATACCGATCGCCAAACCTAACGCCGGCAGCCACATACGCTCTTCATTCGCCTCCACTTGCATAGCCCAAGGTAGGCGCCTTGGGCCGACTTACATCGATATACGCCAGCCGAGCAGCGCTCCCCCGGACCTGTTCCTCCCGGTATATGGCCCAGAAGAGGGCCAGCTTCTGCTCCACTTCTCCCGCGTCTCCCAGGATCACCCTTACTCCCTCCCGGGTATAAAGACAAATCCCTCCCGGGTTGGCCAGGTGTAATTCCTGAACCTCTTCCCTGATGCCCGGCGGCAAGGCCTGCGCCACCGCCAGCAGGGGTCCGAGTTCCGGGAGGGCAAGTATCCTGCCGGGTACCAACTGTTCCCGCGGCACGGTCACGCCGGTCAGCAGTAAGGGATCGGCCGGTGACCAGGCCTTTCTGGCGCCCAGCACCCTACCCTCCTGATCTACCTCCCAAAAAGCGCCGGCCGCAGGAATCAGCACCAAAGCTACCCGCTCCCGAACTTCCACGAGCACCGTATCCGGGAGGTCCCGCCGAAGCTCTACCTCGCGGATGCGCGGGTGTCGGAGCAGGTTCTCTTTAACCGCCTGCTTGTTCAGGCGGAGGAGGTTCTCCCCGGGTAACAGCCCGCTCAGGCGAATAATCTCTTCGCCGCTTACGGTGACATTTCCTCTTACCTTGATGGCCTCCAGCTCCCAAAAGCTCGATCGGGCGAAAAGCCACGAAGCCAGGGCCAGCACCGCCGCCAAGAGGAGCCAGTACCTCAACCGCATCTCCGCCCGCCTCGTGTCATACTTCCGGGCTGCCTTACGCCCAGGCTTCTCCTACCTGCGGGCGATAGCCCCGGATAAAGTCTGCCGCCCCCATCACCGCCTTCCCCTCGGGCTGCAGCCGCCGGATGGCTACGGCTTGTCCGTCGCCGCAGGCCACCTTGATCCCCTGTTCGCCCACGGCGGCTATTTGACCCGGCTCCAGGCCTTCCGCCTCGAGGGGTTCCGGCGGATCTACCCACCAGATCTTTACCCTCCTTTCGCGCCACTGCCCGTAAGCGCCCGGCCACGGATTCAGGCCGCGCACCCGGTTGTAAACGGCCAGGGCCGGGCGAGTCCAGTCAATCCGCTCATCCTCCGGCCTGAGGGGAGGGGCGTAGGTGGCCGAAGCCGGATCCTGGGGCCGCCGGGGAGCCCTGCCCTCCCCCAACAGGTCCAGGGTCTTCACCAGCAGTTCCGCTCCCAGGACCGCCAGGCGATCGTGAAGTTGGCCCGCAGTCTCGCGTGCCCCGATCTCGACCGCCTCCTGCAATATGATGTCCCCCGCATCCAGCTCCGGAGTCACGAACATGGTAGTGACGCCGGTCTCCCTCTCGCCGTTGATGATGGCCCAGTGAATGGGAGCCGCTCCCCGGTACCGGGGCAGAAGGGAGGCGTGAAGGTTGATGCAGCCCCGAGAGGGCAGTTCCAGCAGGGCCCGCGGCAGGATTCTCCCGTAGGCCACCACCACCAGCGCCTCGGGGGCCAGGCCTTCCAGCCAGGCCAGGAAGTCCGGATCCTTCAGGCTTTCCGGCTGGCGCACCTCCAGCCCCGCCTCCCGGGCCAGTTCCTTGACCGGAGGCGCCTGGGGCAGCCGACCCCGCCCCTTGGGCCGGTCCGGCTGGGTAATTGCGGCCAGGACCCGGTGGCGGCTGGCCAGCAGGGCGCGAAGGCTGGGCAGGGCGAAGTCCGGGGTACCGCAGAATACCAGGCGCATCTCAGACTCTCACCCCTCCTGCTACCTGCGGAAGTTCCTCGCGCACTATCTTGGCACCCAGAGCGCGGTACTTGCGATCCAGGTCTTCATAGCCCCGGTCGAGATGCTCCACTCCTTCGAGAACCGTGGTGTTTTCCGCCACCAACCCGGCCAGTACCAGCGCCGCCGCCGCCCGCAGATCGGTAGCCTCCACCAGCGCGCCGCTGAGACGGGGCACTCCGTACACCACCGCCACCCGACCTTCCACCTTTATCTGCGCTCCCATTCGCCGCAGTTCGTCGACGTGCTTGAACCGACTCTCGAAAATGCTCTCGGTAATCACGCTGGTCCCTTCGGCGGTGGTCAACAGGGCCATCATCTGGGGCTGCATGTCGGTGGGGAACCCCGGATAGGGCAGCGTTTTGCAGTCCACGCCCCGCAGGCGACCGGAGGCTTCCACCAGCAGGGCCGAATCCAGGGGCTCAACCCTCACCCCCGCCTCCCGCAACTTGGCTACCAGGGCCTCCAGATGCTCGGGTATTACGTTTCGCACCACCACCCGGCCCCGGGTAATGGCGGCGGCCACCAGGTGAGTGCCGGCCTCGATCCGGTCCGGGATGACCTGATACTCGGCGCCGGTCAGGCTCTTGACTCCGGTGACGCGGATGACGTCCGACCCCGCGCCCTTGATCCGGGCGCCGATACGATTAAGGAAGTTCTGGAGGTCCACTATTTCCGGCTCTTTGGCCGCGTTGCGGATAACCGTATTACCCTCGGCCAGCACCGCCGCCATCATGATGTTCTCGGTGGCCCCCACGCTGGGAAAATCGAGGTGGACATCCGCTCCCCGCAACCGCCCGGCCCTTGCCTCGATGAAGCCGTGATCTTCCCTGATTTCCGCCCCCAAGGCGACAAATCCTTTCAGATGCAGGTCCATGGGCCGGCTGCCGATGGCACATCCCCCGGGATAGGCCACCCGCACCTCCCGGAACCGCCCCAGGAGGGGACCCATTACCAGGTTGGAGGCCCGCAGGCGCCGCATGAGGCCGGGCGGCACCTCCCGGGGAACCGCCTCCCGGGCGTCCAGCCACAAATTCCTCCCCGCCTGGCCGACCCTGGCCCCCAGGAACTCCAGCACCTCCTGCATGGTTCTTACGTCCGCCAGGCGCGGAACCTCCAGCAGACAGCAGGGCTCCGGCGTGAGCAGGCTCGCGGCCAGGATGGGCAGGATGGAATTCTTGGCGCCGCTTACTTCTATTTCTCCTTCCAGCCGGATACTGCCGGCAATTTCCAGTCTGGCCATGTTTTCACCCCCGGGTTTCTCCCAGGACCAGGACTTCCGGCTCCAGGTCGATTCCGAACCTATCCTTTACCCTCCGCCTGACTTCGGCAATCAGCCACAGCACATCCTCCGCCCGGGCCCCGCCGGTATTGATGATGAAGTTGGCGTGCTCGAGGGCTACCATTGCGCCCCCCCGCCGCAGCCCCTTGGCGCCCACCTGCTCGATCAGCCATCCGGCCGGCGGGCCCTGGGGAGGGTTCTTGAACACGCTCCCCGCGCTCGGCCCCTGCGGCTGCGTACGCCGGCGCGCCTCCAGCCTCTCCCGGATCTGGCGCTCCAGGGCCGCCGGTTCCTCTCCGGGTTCCAGGGCCAGCACGACTTCCACCACCAGGCCGTCGCGGGGGAGGCTGGAGCTTCGATAGGAGAAAACCATTTCCCCCGCCTTCAGCCGCCGCAGTTCTCCCCGGCCGTCTATCAGGCTGACCTCGCGCACCCGGGAGCCGACGGAGCCCTCCCTGGTACCGGCGTTCATCAGCACCGCACCGCCCACGGTGCCGGGAATACCGGCGGCGAACTCCAGACCCCGCCAGCCCAGACGCGCCGCCCGCCGGAGCGCCCTTGCCAGCAGGGTTCCCGCACCCAGGCGCAGGCTATCCTCTCCTACCTCTATATGCTTGAGGCCGGGGACGGTGCGGAGCACCAGCCCGCGAATGCCCCCGTCCGGCACCAGAACGTTAGACCCCGCACCCAGCGCGGTTACTTCCAGGCCCCGGCTCCGAGCCCAATCCAGACACGTCCGGACCTCGGCCATCGATCGCGGCGCCACCACCAGATCCGCCGGGCCGCCGATACGCCAGGTCGTGCAGCGGGCCAGGGATACGTTGGTGGCCACCGGCCGGCCCAGGCGTGCCCCCAGGTCCGCAGCTAGACGCTCGACTTCGGAGGAGGTCATACCCGCCTCTCCTCTTCCGCTCCCGACCAGCGGGCCAGAAGTTGCCGACCCAGATCGGTGATGTCCCCGGCTCCCAGCGTCAGGACCAGGTCGCCGGGACGGGTGAGTTCCTCCACCAGGCCCGCCAGCCGGTGCCGTTCGGGACAGTAGTATACGGGCGGACCCTGGCGGCGCCGGAATTCTTCGGCGATCAACCCGCCGTGTACGCCCGGCAGAGGCGTTTCCCCGGCACCGTAGACGTCGGTGAGGATTACCAGATCGGCGGGCATAAGTGCCGAAGCAAACTCGCGGAAGAGTCTGCCGGTCCGGGTGTAGCGGTGGGGCTGAAAGACCGCCACCACCCTGCGGCCCAGCCTGCGGGCTGCCTCCAGGGTGGTCCTGATCTCCGTCGGGTGGTGGGCATAGTCGTCCACCACCAGCCGGCCGGCCGCCTCCCCCAGAAGCTGAAAACGACGGGCCACGCCGGCGTAATCCGCCAGGGCACGGGCCGCGACCTCGAAGGACAACCCCAGCGTTCGCGTTACCGCCACTGCGGCCAGCGCATTACTGACGTTGTGCCTTCCCGGGACGGCCAGTTCGAGCACTCCCAGATGCCTTCCTCCTTCGTATACCCGGGAACGCGACCCCAGCGCGTTCAACTCTACCGTCTCCGCCCGGTAGAAGGCTTCCCCGCCGAGGCCGTAGGTGATAACCTGACTCTGCTCTGAGGCGAGGGCCATCAGCACCGGGTCGTCGGCGCAGACCACCGCCCGGCCCCGAGAATCGACCTGCGCCAGGAAACGCCGAAATGCTTCCCTCAGAGCCTCGGGCCGGCCGTAGTGGTCCAGGTGGTCGTCCTCCACGTTGGTCACCACGGCCAGGGCAGGCCGCAGCCGCAAAAAGGAGCCGTCACTCTCGTCGGCTTCCGCCACCATGAACTCGCCCCGCCCCAGCCAGGCGTTCGTACCCTCGCTCACCAGCCTGCCGCCCACCACTACCGTGGGATCCAGCCCGGCCTGCTTCAACACCGTAGCGATCATGGCCGTAGTAGTGGTCTTGCCGTGGGTCCCGGCCACTGCGATCCCCCGGTAACCCTCCATGAAGCGGGCCAGGAACTCGCCCCGGGATATGACTTCCAGCCCCCGTCGCCCGGCTTCCAATAGTTCGGGGTTGTCGGGTTTTACCGCCGAAGAATATACTACCAGGTCGGTGTCCGCTTCCAGGTAGGAGACATGGTGACCGCGGTAGACCCGGGCGCCCAGGGCTTCCAGGCCGGCGGTGCTGTCCCCGGCCTTGAGGTCTGATCCGGTAACCCGGTAACCCGCCTCCAGGGCCAGTCTGGCCAGGCCGCTCATGCCGCTGCCGCCGATGCCGATAAAGTGGATTTTGCTTGCCCGGTCGCTAATGGCTATCATCTCCTTTGAGGCCGGGCCCTCCGACGATGTTCATCTTATGCCCGCGTCGAAACCGGTGTTACCGGCCACCTCCCACAGGACCTCCAGGATCCTCTGCCCGGCCTCCGGCCGACCCAGAGCCCGCGATCTGGCGGCCATGTCCTCGCGTTTCCGGTCATCCATAACCAGGGCCCGGACCTTTTCCAGCAACCCCTGCGGGGTCAGGTCCCTTTCCAGGATCATCTCGCAGGCCCCGGCCCGGAGCAAGGCCCGGGCGTTGTACTCCTGGTGATTTTCGGCCGCAAAGGGATAGGGCACGAGCACCGCCGCTACCCCCCGGGCGGTTACCTCGGCCAGGAAGCTCGCCCCGGCCCTGGCCACCACCAGGTCGGACGCGGCCAGAGCCTGGGGCAGGTGATGGAGGTAGGAGACGACGGTAATATTACCACTTTTAGCCGGATATATTCCCGCTTCCTTTAGCCGGCGCAGGAAATCGGCATGATCCGCCTCTCCGGTAACGTGCAGGATCTGAACCTCCCGGCTGCCCTGCCAGTAGCGGTGCACGGCCAGCATGGCCTCGTTCAGCCGCCGGGCCCCCAGGCTCCCCCCTACCGCCAGGACGGTCTTCTTTAACGGGTCGAGACCCAGACGGGTCACGGCCTCCTCCCGGGTCAGCTGCCATACCTCCCTCCGGACGGGCAGTCCGGTGTGGCAGGTCTGGGTTCCGGGAGGAAACCGCCGGGCGGACTCGTCGAAGGTAGTGCACACCACGCTGACGAAGGAAGCCAGCAGGCGATTGGTCAGGCCGGGCACGGCATTTTGCTCGTGCAACACCGTGGGGATGCCGCTCAGGGAGGCGGCCAGCACCACGGGCGCGCACACGTATCCGCCGGTACCTACTACCACCTGGGGCCGGAAGCGGCGCAGCAGGCGGAAGGCCTGTCCAAATCCTGCCGCCACTCCCCCTGCCGCCGTCAGGAGATCTCTCTTGCGCCCGCGCGAGAACTTGCGGGCGGTAACCACGGCAAACGGCAGGCCCGCCGCCGGCACCAGCCTGGCCTCCATCCCCTCGGCCGTGCCCACATACAGCAGATCCTCTACCCCCCTTGCCCGCAACTCCTCGGCCAGGGCCAGGGCGGGGTAGATGTGACCCCCCGTTCCTCCGCCGGTTAGCAGAACCCGCAAGCTTTCACCCCCTCCACCGCGCTCAGGTGGCGGGCGCGGTGTGGCGGGAAAGGTTCAGGAGCACCCCCACCGCTGCCAGCGTTACCAGAAGAGAAGAACCTCCGTAACTCACGAAGGGAAGGGTAATGCCGGTAACCGGCAAGGTTCCGGTTACCACGCCCAGGTTGATCAAAGCCTGGAAGGCCAGCATGGAAGTGATCCCGCTGGCCAGCAGGCGACCGAAGGCGTTCGGGGCCAGGAGGGCCACCCGCGTACCCCTCCAGATCACCACGAAGAGCAGGATCAGTACCGCCAGACAGCCCACGAATCCCAACTCCTCGCCCAGGATGGCGAAGATGAAGTCCGTATGTTGCTCGGGCACGTAGAGGAACTTCTGGCGGCTGAATCCCAGGCCTACTCCGAAAAGCCGGCCCGAACCCAGAGCCAGAAGCGACTGAAGGGTTTGAAATCCTGCCCCCTGGGGGTCGGCTTCGGGATTCCGAAAGGCCAGCAGGCGCTCCAGGCGATATTCCTCACCCACAATGGCCGCAAGGGTGGCGGCAATACCCGCCACCGCCAACAGCGACAGGTGGGAGGGGCGGGCTCCCGCGGCGAAGAGCATCAGGTAGGTGGTTCCCGCCAGAATGATGGCCGTACCCAGGTCGGGCTGGGCCAGGACCAGCCCCGCCGCCACACCCAGTACCACCAGGGGAGGCAGTATTCCTTCCTTGAAGGACTCCAGGCGGTCCTGTTTGCGGGCCAGACCCCGGGCCAGGTACAATACCAGGGCGAGCTTGACCAGCTCTGAGGGTTGAAAGGTGAGCGGGCCCAGGCTCAACCACCGCACCGCGCCCTTGGTGGCCAGTCCCCCGACCAATACCAAGACCAGCAGGAAGAGGCTCAGGAGAAAGAAGCTGTTGGCCCAGCGTTCCAGGCGGAAGTAGTCCACCCTGGCGGCGAAGAACATGGCTGCCAGGGCCAAGACCGCCCACATCCCCTGCCGCTTTAGATAGTAGAAAGGATCGTGATGGCTGAGCATGGCCGCGTAGGAACTGGAGCTGAATACCATCACTATCCCGATCACGGTTAGGGCAACGGCCGCCAGGAACAGAAAGAAGTCCGGAGCCTGCGTGCGCACTACGATTCCCCCTCGGTTTCTTTACGGCCGCGTACCAGCCGCTTGAAGAGTTCCCCGCGCTCCTCGTAATTGGCAAACATGTCCCAGCTCGCACAGGCCGGACTGAGGAGTACCACCTCGCCGGGCCGGGCGATCCTGCCGGCCTCGGTTACGGCCTCCGCCAGATCTGCCACCCGGGAGACGGTCTTCAGGCCGGCGGCGCGGGCCGCGGCTTCGATGGCCGGTGCGGCCTCCCCGAGAAGAATCAGGTGGCGCACCCGGCCCCGCATCTTGTCTGCCAGTTCCTCAAAGGAGGCTCCCTTGTTGCGCCCGCCGGCGATCAACACGATGGGACGGTCAAAGGCCTCGAGGGCCTTGATGGCGGCGTCCGGATTGGTGGCCTTGGAGTCGTTATAGTAGGCCACTCCCCCTATTACCCCTACCGGCTCCAGCCGGTGGGGCACCCCCGGAAAACTGCGCAGGGTGCGGGCGATACTTTCGGGGGAAACCCCGAAGACCCAGGCCGCGGCCGCGGCCGCCAGTGAGTTCTCCCAGTTGTGCCGACCCGGCAGGGAGAGCTCGCGCACCGGGAGCAGCCGCACCTGCTCGGCTCCCCGGGATAACACCACCCAATCATCCGAAAGGTAGGCTCCCTCCCCCAACTCGTGGCGGGTGCTGAAGTACAGCACCCGTCCGGGCGTCTCCGCTGCCAGGCTCCGAACCAGGGGATCGTCGAAGTTCAATACGATCCAGTCCTCCGGTCGCTGCCGCCGGAAAATCCGGGCTTTCGCCGCCCGGTAGCTGGCCAGATCGGGGTGCCGGTCCAGGTGATCCGGCGTGAGGTTCAGAAGCACCGCCACCCGAGGGGCAAAGGTCTCCACGGTTTCCAGCTGAAAGCTGCTGACTTCGGCCACTACCACCGCGTCCTCCGGAGCCTTTACCACCTCGCCCACCAGGGGCACCCCGATGTTTCCGGCCACCACCGTGGTCCGACCGGCGTCCCGGAACATCTGCCCCAAAAGCGCGGTGGTGGTGGTCTTTCCGTTGGTGCCCGTGACCGCCAGGACGGGCTGCCGGGCCAGGCGGTAGGCCAGCTCGATCTCGCTCCACACCGGCAGCCCCACCTCCCGGGCCGCCCGCAGCGGCGGCTCGCTCGGCGGTACTCCGGGGCTGGCGATCACCAGGTCGTACTCTTCCCGGGATACCGGGGCATATGCTCCCGCTACCACCCTCACCCGGGAACCCAGTCCTTCCCGGGCCAGGGCCGAAGCCGGCTTCAAATCCGTGAGGGTGACGCTGGCTCCCAGTTCGTCCAGCACCCGCGCGGCTGCCAGGCCGCTGCGGCCGGCACCCACCACCAGCACCCGTTTTCCCACCCATGCCTCGGGCTGCATCCTCTTGCCTCCTGCCCCGGCGCACTCCCCGCCGGGTGCGGAATTTGTTCCGCCGCCCGGGCCGGGCTCCTGCGCCCCTGATGGATTCCTGCGCTTCTCTCGCGCCAATCCCGGTTTCTCCGGGCACCTGAGTCCCGGCACAACCGGGGGTCAACCCCCTCTGCCTCCTCCGTCGTCCGCAGCTTGCTGAGGGCAGTCCTGGTTCCCCCTCGTACCGGTCGCTTAGCCGACCGGCACGCTTTAGGTACTCGGGGAAAACCAGGACTGCCCAAAGGTGCGTATCACTCAGGCCCTGCTCCCCAGTACCAGCAGCGTCACGCCCAGGCCAGCCAGCACTGCCGCCGCCAGCCAGAGGCCCGCCACCACCCGGGGCTCCGGCCAGCCCTTGAGCTCCAGGTGGTGGTGGTAGGGAGTCATGCGCCACAGCCTCCGCCCGCCGATCCGGTAAGCTGCCACCTGCAGGATCACGGTAAGCGTTTCCCAGGCGTACACCCCGCCCACCACCAGCCACAGCAGCTCGGTGCGGGTGAGCACGGCCAAGGCGCCCAGAACGGCACCGATGCCCAGGGCGCCGGTATCGCCCATGAATACCCGGGCCGGGTGGCGGTTGTAGACCAGAAAGCCGGCACAGGAGCCGGCCAGGGCGGCCGCGGCCACGGCCAGCTCCGTGTAGCCCAGCCAGAGGGCAATCAGGGTGTAGGCCGCCGCGGCCAGAACCGCTATTCCCGCCGCCAGACCGTCCAGGCCGTCGGTCAGGTTAACCGCGTTGCTGCTGGCCACCATCACCAGCAGGGCAAAAAGGTAGTATACCCATCCCAGATCCCAATGCCGGCCGAAAGGAAAGAGTTCTACCTCCGTACCCCGGCCCCAAAAGGCTACCGCCGCCACCGCCAGGCTGAGGCTCAACACAACCTGCCCAAGGATCTTCTGCCGGGCCCTCAGACCCAGTGAACGCCGCCGGCAAACCTTGAGATAGTCGTCCCCGAATCCCAGCAGCCCGAAGCCCGCCCCCGCCGCCAGCACCAGGAACACCGGCAGGCTCCAACCGGCCCAGGCGCAGGTGGCCAGCCCCCAGGCGGGCAGGAAAATCAGGCCGCCCATGGTGGGCGTACCAGCCTTGGCCACGTGGCGGGCCGGCCCGTCATCGCGGATGGTCTGCTGCACCTTGAGGCGCCGCAGCACCGGTATGAGGAGCGGCCCCAGGGCCAGGCTGACAATCAGAGCGGTTAAGAAGGCCATGAGTACGGTCATGACGGTGCCTGCAGGGCTCGGACCAGGCTTTCCAGGCCCAGCGATCTGGAAGCCTTAACCAGTACCAGGTCTCCCTCCTTTAAATTCCATCGTAAAAACTCCAGAGCTTCTTCAGCGGTAAGGAAGGAATGCACCCTGTTCTCCTTCAGACCTCCGGCGAGCGCGCCCGCGGCGATCTCCCGGGCGGCAGCCCCTACGGTCACTACCAGGTCGATGCCCAGGCGGGCGGCGATCTCTCCCACCTCCCGGTGCGCCGCCGGGGCGAGATCACCCAGCTCCAGCATGTCGCCCAGTACGGCCACCGCCCGTCCGGTGCGCCGTTCGGCCAGCACCTCCAGAGCGCCGCGCACGGAAACCGGGTTGGCGTTGTAGGCGTCGTTCAGAATGAGCCAGCCCCCCGCGCCCCGAACCGGCTCCAGGCGCATACCGCTGATCCGCACCTCGGCGAGGGCCCGGGCCATTAACTGCGGCTCCAGGCCCAAACAGTAGCCCACGGCCAGGGCGGCCAGGGCGTTGGGCACGTTATGCCGGCCCCACAGGGGCAGGTGAACGGGCTGGGTCCGATCACCGAGAAGGGCCGAAAACCGGTAACCGTCGGGCGTTACCTCTACCCCCTCCGCCCGCACCTCCGCGCCCCTTCCGTAACCGTAGTAGCACACGCGGCAGACGCACCTTTCGCCCAGGCGCCGGCAGTACGGATCGTCGTAGTTGAGGACGGCCAGCCCCTGCGAACCCAGGCACTCCAGGAGTTCGGCCTTGGCCGCGGCGATGTTTTCCATGGAGCCCAGCCTTTCGATATGGGCGGGCCCGATATTGGTGATGACCCCGACCCGGGGCCGGGCCAAGGAGCAGAGAAAGGCAATCTCTCCCCGACCGCGCATGCCCATCTCCACCACCAGCGCCCCGTGTTCCGGCCCCAGTTCGAGAAGCGTCAGGGGCAGCCCGATTTCGTTATTGAAATTGCCCCGCGTGGCCGCCGTGGGCCACCGCGTGGCCAGCACTCGGGCCACCAGGTCCTTGGTAGTGGTCTTGCCGGTACTCCCGGTGACGCCCACCGCCACCACGGAGAACTGCGAACGGTAGAACCCAGCCCACTGCTGCAGGGCGGCCAGCGTATCCGCCACCAACAGGAGGGAATAGTCGCCCGGCGGCAGCTCCGCCGGCAGCCGGGAGACTACCGCTCCCGCCGCTCCCCGGCGCAGGGCGTCGGCAAGGAAGTCGTGCCCGTCGAAGCGGGGCCCCCTCAGGGCAAAAAAGACTTCTCCCCGCCTGATAGTGCGGCTGTCGGCAGACACTCCCCGCACCCAGTGGTGGTCGTCGCCGCGCACCAGGCGTGCACCTATGGCCCTTCTCATGCTACCGAGCTGTACCGCCTGCATTGCCTCTCCCGCTCAGTATCTCCCTGACCACCTGACGGTCGTCAAAGGGCAGGATCCGATCTCCTATAATCTGGCAGGTCTCGTGCCCCTTCCCGGCGATGAGAACCACATCATCCCGGTCGGCCAGGCCCAGCGCCAGCTCGATGGCCCGGTAGCGGTCCGGTTCCACCCGGTAACCGTCCCGCCGGACGCTCACGTACCCGGCCCGGATTTCCTCAATTATGGCCAGGGGGTCCTCACTGCGGGGGTTGTCGGAGGTGATCACGCTCAGGTCGCTGTGGCGGGCGGCTACGGCCCCCATCTGGGGCCGTTTGGTGCGGTCGCGGTCCCCCCCGCAGCCGAAAACCAGGATCACCCGCCCCCGGGTTAGGCCTCGGGCCGCCTCCAGCACCTTGAGCAGCCCGTCCGGGGTGTGGGCATAGTCTACCAGCACGGTGAAGTCCTGCCCCGCCTCCACCCGCTCGAAGCGGCCGGGAACGCCCCGCACCGTGGCCAGGGCCCGGTTGACCGCCTCGGGCTCCATACCTTCCTGCCAGCCCACGACCCAGGCAGCCAGGGCATTATAAACGTTGAAGCGGCCGGTGAGGGCCAGCCGCACCCGGCAGCGCCCCCCGGGCCAGTGCAGGTCAAACGCTACCCCTGCCGGATCCAATCCCAGGTTCTCCGCCCGCACCTCGGCCCGGCTCTGAAGCCCGTAGGTGATTACCGGCACCCGGGTCACGGCTGCCAGTTCGGTGCTGGCCGGATCGTCGGCGTTGAGCACCGCATACTGGCTGCCGGACCGCTCCGGGTCCAGCAGCCGGAAGAGCTTGGCCTTGGCCGCCAGATAGCTCCCCATGTCACGATGGAAGTCCAGATGATCCGGAGTAAGGTTGGTAAATACACCCACGTCAAAGGCACACCCACGCAGCCTCTCCAGCTCCAGGGCGTGGGAGGAAACCTCCAGCACCGCCCCGCTCAGGCCCCGGTCGCGCATCCGGGCCAGCAACTCCTGCAGATCGCTGGCCTCGGGAGTGGTACGGGCCGCCCCCAGTTGTTCCTCGCCTATCTGCGCCCCCACCGTACCCACCAGCCCGCAGGTACGACCACCTGCCTCCAGAACCGCCCGGATAAGGTGGGTAGTGGTAGTCTTGCCGTTGGTGCCGGTAACGCCGTACAGGCGCAGCCTGGCGGCCGGATGGCCGTAGAACGCTGCCGCCAGTTCTCCCAAGGCCCGGCGGCTGCTCGCCACCTCCGCCCAGGCTACTCCCGCCGGTACCGCCTCGCGCCTTTCCACCACCACCGCCGCTGCCCCGCGGGCCACGGCGTCGGCAAGAAACCGGTGCCCGTCCGTGCGAAAGCCGGGCACGGCCACAAAGAGGCCGCCCGGCCTTACCGCGCGGGAATCGTAGTATATGCCGCTGACCGGCACCTCAAGGTCGCCGCCGGCAGCCTCTACCGGCGTGGCGGACAGGAGTTCGGAAAGAGGTTTCATGCCGCCCTCCCGCTTATCTGCCCGGCGGTGCCACCGCCGTTCGCCATGATTTTATCCCACCATCTAGACGGCGTAAAGGCCGCCCGAGTTCGAGTAATCTCCACTTTCTGGGGAACCGGGACTGCCGGAAGAAGCCGGGTTCGGCCGCACGCGAGGCCGAGGCTCGGCTAGGGACCGACCGTGGCCGCCGCCTCATCTTCCCGCAGCACTGCCTTCACCCGGCTCCCTTTCGGAACCGGGGTGTAGGGCACCGGGTCCTGCTCCATTACCCGGCCGCTGCCCTGAGCCTCCAGGTTGAGATGCAGCGAGCCCAGGAGGGCCAGGGCCTGGCTGAGACTTAGACCCGTCAGGTCCGGAACCAGTACCTCCTCTTTGGCTTCCGCCTGAAGCAGAACCCGGCTCCCCCTGGCGACCGACGCCCCGGCTACCGGGACCTGATCCCAGACCTGAACGCCGGTCCCGGCCACCTGGGCCTCCAGGCCGGCCTCCCGCAGCCGGGCCGCGGCTTCCTTTACCGGTAAGGCCACTACCGAGGGCACCCGTACTTCCTGGGTTTCCCGTGAACCCGGCTCGGCCGGAGGCACGCCCAGGTACCGGAGCACGGCTTCCGCCAGGCGCTGAAAGATCGGTGCCGCCACCGTGCCGCCGAAATAGGGGTAACCCTGGGGTTCGTCCACCACCACCAGGGCCACCACCCGCGGGTCGTTTACCGGCGCATAGCCGATGAAGGAAGCCACGTACTTGTCCGGCAGGTATCCGCCCGGCCCGGGCTTCTGGGCGGTTCCGGTTTTTCCCGCGGCGCGATAACCGGGGATATAGGCGTTACGGCCGGTCCCGTCCTTTACCACCTGTTCCAGGAGCGCTCCCAACCGCGAGGCGGTCTCTTCGGAGATTACCCTCCGCACCGGCTCCGGGTCCAGGCGCTTCACCGTTCGCCCCTCGGCGTCCCGGATCTCCCTCACCAGGTGGGGGCGCATCCAGACGCCGCCGTTGGCCACTGCCGCCGCGGCGGCCGCCAGCTGAATGGGGGTCACGGCAATAGACTGGCCAATAGATATGGCCGCCACCTGGATCTCCCGCAGGCTCTCCTGGGGGATGAGCTGGCCGGTGGCCTCACCGGGAGTATCGATGCCGGTCCTGGCGCCGAAACCGAAGGCCTTAATGTAATCGTAGAAGCGGGCGGGGTGGCCCTCGTAGAGCCTCAGGCCCAGGGTGACGAATACCGGGTTACAGGAATTCTTCACTCCCTCGATCAGGGTTTCGCTGCCGTGGCCCCGGGGATACCGCCAGCACCGGACGCGGTGGCTGCCCACCATTATGTAGCCGGGATCGTAGAACTTTTCCCCCTCCTTGGTCAGACCTTCTTCCAGCGCCGCCGCGGCGGTGACAATCTTGAAGGTAGACCCCGGTTCGTAGGTATCGCTCACGTTGGGGTTCCGCCAGGTGGCGGCAGGAAAGCTGGCGTACCGGTTGGGATCGAAGGAAGGCCGGCTGGCCATGGCCAGGATTTCACCCGTACGCGGGTCCATCACGATTATGGCCGCGCGGGTGGGAGCGGTAGGGCTTTCCATCAGGGCGTCCAGTTCCCTTTCTGCCAGGTACTGGACGGTGCTGTCGATCGTCAGCACCAGGCTCAGGCCGTCTTGCGGCGGCTCGTAGGCGTGGGTGGCCTGGGGTATCTCCCTCCCCACCGCGTCGGCCTCCACCTTTAGGGCACCGTTGCGACCGCGTAACTGCTGATCGTAGAAATACTCTAAGCCCTCCAGGCCCTGGTTATCGATGCCGGCAAAGCCCAGCACGTTGGCCGCCAGCGTACCCTGGGGATAGTAGCGCTGGTTCTCCTCGATTATCTCTATGCCCGGCAGCTCCAGACTGCTGATGCGGTCGGCCTGCGCGAACTCCACCCGGCGCCGGACGTAGGCATAGAGGGTGTTCGAGGTAATACGCCGGTATATGTCTTCCTCCTCGGCCCCGAGGATGGCCGCGAGCTTGGCCGCGATCTCCCGCTCCCGACCGGACGACCTCACTTCCGGCGGGAAAGCCACTACCGTCGGTGCACTTACGCTGATGGCCAACTCTCGCCCCTGCCGGTCGAAGATCTTTCCCCGGCGGGCGGGGATGACCACCTGGCGCAGGCGCAGTTCCGTCGCCTCGGCCTCCAGCTCTCGCCCGCGCACCAGCTGTATCCAGGCCAGCCGCGCGCACACCAGCGACAGGCAAAAGCAGAATACGAAGAACAGGGCCAAGATGCGGCGTCGCATCGTCAGGTTGGACGTCACCGCTACCGCCTCGCCTAGTCACCCGCCAGTGCACTTTGGCCCTCCACCCTCGGCCCCAGCCAGCGGGAAACGGCCCGGGCCAACTCCCTCCAGAGCGGAGTCGGTTCCTGGGCCTGCGCTAGCTCCGCTCCCGGTCTGAGGCCCACCTCGGCCTCGGCCCGGGCCAGGCTGGTAACGGGAAGCGGCCGCACGTGGGCGAGATCGGGCTCCACCAGTCCCAGCCTGTCTTGCGCCAGTTGGGCCAATCGCGACGGGTCCTTGAGCCTCGCCACTTCCAGCTCCAGCTTCTGGGTGGTCCTCTCCAGCGACAGGTTCTCGCCTCGAACCTGTGCCAGCCGGTAGCCCAAAGCGTTCAGCCGGGCGGTCTGCGCTACCACCACCACCCCGGACAGAAATACCAGGGCCACCAGGGCGAGGCCCAAGATCTTGGCCCGGGCGTTCGGTCGGGGACGGACGGCAGTCCGCTCCCGCGGTGATTCCGCAGGTTCAACCTCGACCGTGGGAAGAGGCGCTACTAGCAAATTATTCATGTGCCCACCCCGCCAGAACCCAGTTTTTCCGCCGCCCGCAAGCGGGCACTTCGGGCCCGGGGATTGCGGGCGACCTCCTCCTTACCGGGGCGAAGCGGGCGCGGGGTCAATACCCGTAAGGTAGCCGCACCGCCCCCGCAGACGCACACGGGCAGCGAGGGAGGACAAGTACACCCCCGGCTCCGCGCCCGCAGGAAAGTCTTTACCGTCCTGTCCTCCAGCGAATGGTAGGCCAGCACTACCAGACGGCCGCCGGGCTTGAGCACCGCTTCCGCCTGGGCCAGGCCTTGCTCCAGGCTCTCCAGCTCACGGTTTACGGCTATGCGCAGGGCCTGGAACGTGCGGCGGGCCGGGTGCGGGCCGCGACGGCGGGCCGCCGCCGGGATGGCATCCTTTACCACTGCCGCCAGTTGGGTAGTGGTAAGGATGGGTTGGCGGCGACGGTGCTCCACGATCGCCCGCGCGATGCGCCTGGCCCACCGTTCCTCCCCGTACCGGGCGATAATGCGCGCCAATTCCTCTTCGGACAGGCGGTTTACCAGTTCGGCCGCACTGATTCCTCGGCCGGGGTCCAGGCGCATGTCCAGAGGCGCCTCCTGCCGATAGCTGAAACCCCTCTCCGGCCGGTCCAGCTGCAGGCTGGACACTCCCAGGTCGAAGAGCACTCCGTCCGCCCGGTCTACCCCGGTCTCCCCCAGCACTTCTCTTAGATCCCGAAAGTCCGCCTGTGCCAAGATTACCCGCTCCCCGAAGGGTCTGAGATTCTCCCGAGCGGCGGCCAGGGCGTGAGGGTCGCGGTCCAGCCCGATCAGGAGCCCCTGCGGCCCCAGACGCTCCAGGATCGCGCGGCTGTGCCCCCCTGCTCCCACCGTGGCATCCACGTAGACCCCGCCCGGCCGCACCGCCAGCGCCTCGATCACCGCCTCCGGCAGTACCGGAACGTGAACTGCAGTCGGCCGTCCCACCTATAGAGCCTCCAGCTTTCCGGCCAAGACCTCAAAATCCGCCTGAGCCTTCCGGGTATATTCTTGCCACAAAGTGGCATTCCATATCTCCACCCGGGCAGAGACGCCTATGACCGCTGCCTCGCGCTCCAGCTGGGCGTACTCGCGCAGGGATGGGGGAATGAGGACTCTGCCCTGACGGTCGAATTCACATTCCGCCGCCCCGGCAAAGAACAGCCGCGTAAACGCCCGCGCTTCGGGGTTAACGAAGGGCAGGGACTTGAGCTTCTCCTCCAGCCCCTTCCACTCCGAGAGGGGATAGAGAAACAGGCAGCGGTCCAGTCCCTTGGTCATGATAAACCTGGGCCCGAGACCCTCGCGCAACCGGGCGGGTATGATCAGCCGGCCTTTTTCGTCCAGGCTGTGCTGAAACTCCCCCAGGAACACCTCCTGCCTCCCCTCTCCACCACTTGTCCCCACTACCCTCCACCCAATACTTCAACGCCCCGGGAAAAATTCCTGCCGGCAGTAGGCAAAAAATTATAAAGAGCGCCCGCAGGCGCTCTAAGGCCCCAGTGAAAACTGCGGCTCGAGCTTCGGGCTCCGGCGGGCTCGCCGCGCAAGAACCCGTCCATGGCGCCGGCGCGGCTTCGGCCGTCCAGAGGCCTGGCGCCCGCCTCCACCCTTGCTCTCACCGAGTTCGGTGTCCAGCGAGGCTTGGCTTTAGGTACCCGGGGAGAAGGAATCGCGCAGCAGTTCCCCCGTGGCCGCGGTCAGTTCGTAGATGTGCACCGCCAGGTCCGGCTCCAGAAGTCCGGTACCGCAGCTGGGGGTGAGAATGCACTGCCGGCGGAGAAGTTCTCCGTCCAACCCTCGCTCTTCCAGCATCCTAACCCCCCCGCGCCAACGCCTGGCCAGCGAGGACGGAGTCTCCTCCCATGCCTGCGGGGAGGTGGGCACCAGACCCCAGGCCAGCACCCCGCCTGCGGCGAGGAACGGCGCCAATTCCCGGCTATGGGCCAGAAGCGGGGAGAAAAAACCGTAGGCGTCAAAGCTCAGTACGACGAAGCCTGCGGCCAGGGGGATGGACCAGTCCACCCCGGCGCAGCAGTGGATTCCCGGCACCGCCCCTGCCTCCCGGACGGCCCGGGCTATTTCCGCCAGATCGGCAACTATGGCTTCCCGGTCCAGGCCTACGTGCTGCGAGGTGCCCCAGGCGCCTACCGCCGGATCGTCCACGAAGATCACCACCGGACGGCGGCACCTTTCGGCCAGCATCCGGGCCTGCCAGGCCGCACTCCGGGCCAGACAATTTACCACCAGCTCGCGCAGCTGAGGATCGTAGTAGGCCGGCTTTCCCTCCCGGTCGAAAAGGCTCAGGCCGACCGAGAGGGGCCCGGCAACCTGGCCCTTGACCGTTTCCGCGGCCGCAAACCGTCCGGACGCGAAAGCCTCGGCGAAAGCGTAGAGGCCGCCCGCCGCCTCCGGCGAGGGGGCAAACTCCCGGTCGGCGGCTTCCTCCCCGGATGCCGAGGCCAGGTACCGCTCGTAAAAGGCGGTGAGGCCGGGAACCCAACCGGGGGAATCCGGCGCGAAATGCCAGCCTTCCGGCGCCTCCCGCAAAAGACCCAGGCGGACGAGCAACCCCAGGAACTGATTGGTAAAGAATTCTTGGCGGCTCCGGCGGGGCAGCTGCGGCCAGTGCGGAACTACGGGCATGCACCGGGCGATGAGTTCCAGGGCCGCATCCGGAGTGGAAAAAGGAAGGCTGCCGATACCGGTAACCGTGAAGGGCCTCAGCTTACCGTCTGAGGGCATGGCTCACCGCCCCGATTCGTCCTGAAGATAGTCCCAGCAAATCTGCGCCAGGAGGGCCGCACCCAAGGGAAGCGCCTCCTCGTCCAGATCAAAGCAGGGGTGGTGCCAGGGGTAGTTGGGACCCTGAGGCTTACCCACACCCAGGTCGAAGTGCACCGCCGGCCGCGCCTGGGCGAAGTAGGCAAAGTCTTCGCTGCCCATGGCCGGCAGGGGTAGGCGCAGGGCGCGCTCCCCGCCCACCACCTGACGGCACGAGCGCTCCACCAAGCCCAGCAGCTCGGCATCGTTGACCAGAAGGGGATAACCTTCCTGGTAGTCCAACTCATATGAGGCTCCGTAGGCCAGGGCCACGCCGTCCAGAAGCCGCCGCATGAGTTCGGGCACCTGGCGCCGCACCTCCGGGGAAAGGGCGCGCACGGTCCCGGTCATCACCACTTCTTCCGCTACCACGTTGCTCTTTACCCCGCCCCGCACGGTTCCGATGCTCAGTACCACCGGCTCCAGGGGATTGATGAGCCGGCCGGGAAGGCTCTGCAAGGCCAGTACCGCGTGCGCGGCCACCACAATGGCGTCCACCGCCAGGTGGGGAGAGGAGCTGTGACCGCTCTTTCCCCGCACCGTGAGGGTGAAACTGTCCACCGAGGCCATGGCCACCCCTGCTTTCAGCCCCACCGCCCCTACCGGCAGGTGAGGATTGACGTGCAGGGCCACCACCGCGTCTACCGCCGGATTGGAAAGCACCCCTGCCCGGAGCATGGCCAGGGCCCCTCCCGGCGGGGTTTCCTCGCAGGGTTGAAAGATCAGCTTCACCGTGCCCGGCAACTCCTGACGCACTTCGGCCAGCAGGCAGGCCGCCCCCAGGGCTATGGCTACGTGGGCGTCGTGGCCGCAGGCGTGCATTACCCCCGGCCGCACGGAGGCAAAGGGCAGGTCGGTCCTTTCCGTAATCGGCAGGGCGTCCATGTCTGCCCGAACGGCTATCCCCTTTGCCCGCCGGTTTCCCCACAGCACGCCCACCACACCGGTACCGGCAATACCGGTCTGCACCTCCAGGCCGGCTTCCTTCAATACTTCGGCCACCAGCCGGCCGGTCTCCCACTCCTGAAAGCCCAGTTCCGGGTGCTGGTGGATACGACGACGCCACGCGATTATCTGCGGTTTCAGTTTCTCCGCCTGGAACCGAAACCGGGAACCCACGTTCTCTCACCACCGCTCATAGCCTTCGGCTCCTCGACGGTACTCCCGCTTCTCTTTACCGCTCAGCTCCAACAGGTAGAGGATCTTGCTCGCCGCCTCCAGGCAGGTGGTCCACTGGAGGGCCTCTTCAAGAAACTGGCCCACGGCGAAGGTGCCGTGGCCCCGGAGGACGACGATCTTGTAGTCGCGGAGGGCCGGGGCTACCAGGGCGGCTGCCTCGCCCGAACCTATGGTCCTCTCCGCGCTTACCACCGGCACCCGGTGTAAGAGGTAGGAAGCCTCGGAGTCTACCGGAACTATCGCCTCCCGGGTAAGGGAGAGCACCACGGTGTAGGGGGGATGGGCGTGCACCACCGCCAGGGCGCTGGTCTCCTGGTAAATGGCCCGGTGTACCCGGATCTCGGAGGAGGCCAGGGCGATCCCGCTGTCGTTTTCAAAAAGCCCGGTTTCTACCACATCCTGCCGGCGAAGATGCCCCAGACGGGCCCCGCGGCGGGTAATAAGCACGCGGTCGCCCAGACGCACGCTGAGGTTGCCGGCGTGAGAACTTACCAGACCGGAAAGAAAAAGGTCCCGACCCACGCGCCTGAACTCGTCTAACACCTGTCCTTCTCCTTATCCTAACGACTTCCCACCCGGTGCACCCGGCAGTTCGGGTTCGCGCGCCAAACCAGCACTGCCCTCGAAAAAGTGGGGATCCGTCAGGCAATCTGGTCCTGGTTATGGAGCCAACAGGCCTTCCAGACCCAACTGCCGGATCTTCGCTGGCGCAGGGGATCCGTCCGGCCCCCAGTTACGGAAGCGGTAGTACTCCTGCAGCATGGCCGACAACTCTACCGGACGACCCCGGCCCGGCTCCGCCAAAAGCCGGGGAGGCAGGGTGTCGTCCCGGGGCCCGAAGCCCACCCTCAGATTATATGCTCGCTCCAGGTTCCAAATCCTCTCTCCCACCAGCTGAAGATCCTGAGCCCTCCAGTCCAGGCCGGTGGCCGCGCGCAGCAAGCGCGCAAAGTGTTCCTCGCTCAGGGCGAGCGCGGCGAATTTGCACACCACCAGGGAATCCAGGGCGGCGTGGTTATGCTGAAGATAGATGAGCAGCCCGGCCTTACCGACGGCCTGCAGCCGGTCCACCAGCTTGGGAATACCCAGGATTTCGGGTCCCAGCATGTTGGCCCGCAAGTGGCACCCGCCGCGATTGGAGGTGGCAAAGCCCAGTCCCTGGCCCTGAAGACCCCTGGGGTCGTAAGCGGGCAGTTCCATTCCCTTCACCTGCATGGCCAGTTCCGGCGCACCCCGGCGCGCGGCCAGAACCCGAGAACCCAGGGCCAGTTCCTCCCCCTCTGCTTCCCGGCGCGCAATCCGGGGGATGAGCTGCAGCACCTTGTCTCCCGCACCGAAGGTCAGGCCCTCCGGACCCAGGCCCCGGGAGGAGAGTTCCATGGCGCAGGCCAGGGTGCCACCGGTAGAAATGGTATCCAAACCGAGACGGTTGCACAGAGCATTGGCCCGGATGACCGTTTCCGGGTCCTCGATCCCCAGGTCTGCGCCCAGGGACCAGATGCTCTCGTACTCCGGTCCCTCCCACTCCTGTCCGGCCATGGCCAGAACCCGGCCGCAGCCGATACCGCACCCCCAGCAGGCAGAACGGCGCCGGAAGAAGCGCGCCCGGAAATTCTCCCCGGAAAGAGCCTCTGCCGTCTCGAAGTATCCGTCTTGAAAATTGCGTACCGGAAAACTGCGGGCCTGGTTAACCAGGTGCACCAGTACTGCCGTGCCGAACTCGGGGAGGGCCTGCGCGGTCACGGGATTGGCGGCCAGGAGCTTCTCCGCCTCATAGCGCACGGCGAGGAAGTTCTCCTCGTCTGCCAGCTCTATCCGTCCCCGGCCGCTCACCACCACCGCCTTGAGGTTCTTGCTGCCCATTACCGCGCCCAGGCCACCCCGGCCGAAATGGCGCCGACCGTCCACCGAGGCGCAGGCGTAGGGAACGAGCCGTTCTCCGGCCGGGCCGATGGCCACCACACTGCTCAGGGCACCGGCCCGGGCCCGAATCCGGGCCACCGCTGCCGGCACCTCTAATCCCCACAAGTCCCCGGCCTCTTCCAGCCGTACCTCCTGCGGCGTGATTTCCAGATATACCGGTACCGGAGCGCGGCCGCGCACGATCAGGGCGTCGTACCCGCAGTGCTTCAGCCGCACGCCGAAGGCCCCCCCGGCGCTGCTGTCGCAAACCGTACCGGTTAACGGCGACCGGGTCACCGCCGTTATCCGCCCCGCCCCGGGTGCCACGGTGCCGGTAAGAGGCCCGGTGGCCAGCACCACCAGATTCTGCGGTCGCAGGGGTTCGGCGCCTAAGGCCTCGCTATAGAGCCAGTAAACGCCCAGCCCCCGGCCGCCCAGGAAGCGGCCGGCCAATTCCTCGGAGAGCGGCTCCGGGCACGCCGAACCGCGATCGAGGTCTACCCTCAGTATTCGTCCCCGCCAGCCCTTCACCGCCTACCCTCCGGCCAAAGGCGGGAAGATACTCACTTCCGCCCCCTCTTCCAGGGAAGAGCTCCGCGGCGCCACCATGCCGTTGACCATTACCACCGCCACCGCCTGCTCCGGCACGCGCACCAGGCGAAGCAGGTCCGCTACCGTGGGCCGCTCCCCGGGCACTTCCACTTCGAACTCCCCTTCCCGCGCGCCCAAGGGCGCGCAGCGCCGCAGACCGGCAAAGAGCTTAACCTTCAGCTTCAACTCCTTCCTCCCCCGCTTCCGGCCGCACCAGATAGGCGGCCCCCAGAATGCCCGCCCGGTTCCCCAGTTCGGCGGGAAGGATGAGCGGCGTCGGGTAGGCCATACCGGAGGCCCGGCGCGCCGTCTCCCGGCGCAGGTCCTCCAGGAACACCTCGGCCGCCTCCGCCACCCCTCCCCCCAGCAGAATAACCTCCGGATCTAGCGTTACCACCGCGTTCGCCAAGCCCACCGCCAGGTAGTATACGAGCCGGCCGACCACTTCCTCGGCCACGGGGTCGTGCTCCGGTGCCAAGGCCAGTATCTCTCGGATCCCCCAATCACCTTCGGCGGGCAGGCGCGTCGGCCGGCCGCTTCCGGCCAGTTCCCGCGCCAGCGCCTCCAGGGCCCCGGCACCCACGAACGCCTCCAGGCAACCCCGGTTGCCGCAGCCGCACACCGGACCGTCCGGGTCCACGGTCATGTGTCCCAACTCGCTGCCCAGCCCGCTCCTGCCCCTTGAGATCTCCCCTCCGATCAGGAGGGCGGAGCCCACGCCGGTACCCAGGGTAATCATGAGCAGGCGGTCAAATCCCCTGCCGGCGCCGAGCCAATACTCGCCGAGGGCGGCCACATGGGCGTCGTTATCTACCCGCACCGGCACCGGAAGCGCCGCGGCCAGGGCCGCGGCCAGGGGTACGCGCTCCCAGCCCAGATTGGGCGCAAACACCACCTCGCCCTGGGGCAGCCGTACCGTGCCCGGCACCCCCACCCCCACTCCGGCCACTGCCTCCCACCCCAGGCCTGCCCCTGCCAGCAGGGCCGCCGCGCTCTCGCACACCTGCTCCACTACGCCGGCATAACCCTGCCTCAGCCAGGTGGGTCGGCTCGCCGTTCGCAGCAGTACCCCGTCCGGCCGCACTATCCCCGCCTTGAGGAAGCGCCCCCCGATATCAACGCCCAGGAGGTATTTGCCTTCGATGATCCGGCCTCCTCGACTCTCATTCGGAGACAAATTCGTCGCCTTTGGCCGGCTTCCCTTCCGGCCCGGCGGCCTTTGTTTCCCCTCGGGCCAGGTCCTTCTCGGCCTGACGGACCAAACGCCTTACCATCTGGCCCCCGATCTTGCCTACCTCCCGGGTGGTAAGGTTCTCCCAGCCCCGGCGGGCAATGTCGTCATCCAGGTGAAGTTCCCGGGCCACCTCTTCCTTGAGCCCTTCCATTTCCTCCTTGGCCTGGGGCACCAGAATTCTGCCCCGCCGCCGTTCCTTGGCGTCGCCTGCTTTCGGCATGTCCTGTCCCTCCTAGAGAGCGGATCTTTGGCTTCCCTTCTTAGCTTTTCCGCCGCCAGGGCAAGCAAACCGAAACCCGCTTACTCGGGTAAAACCAGCAGTGCCCTCGAAAAAGCGGGGGTCCGTCAGAAGCCCACCCTGGTGGATTCCCACTTTCCCACGGGCGGTACCGGGTGCTCCCCGTTCGTACTGTCACCTCGCCG
>JANLFO010000014.1 GCA_024653205.1 Clostridia bacterium
GAGCACCCGGTACCGCCAGTCAACTCAACTTAACTCGAAAGTGGGGATACGTCAGCTCTGCGTCCTCTGCGTCGGAAGATTAGGGGCGGCTCCGGACTACGGAGCCGCCCGCACCCGAGGCACTACCGTCAGTGCTGGTCCAGGGTTCTTACCAACACTTCGGCCAGATCCAAAACCTGTACGCCCTCTTCTATCCCCTTATCCTTCAATCCGTCGGTTAACATGACCAGGCAGAAGGGACACGCGGTGGCAACCAGCTCCACCTTCTTGGCCAGGGCCTGTTCGGTACGCATCACGTTGATGCGCCGCCCCAGCTTCTCCTCCAGCCACATACGGCCGCCGCCGGCGCCGCAGCAGAAGCTCCGGTCGTGATGCCGCTCCATTTCCGTCAGGCGCAGCCCGCCTACGCTTTCCAGAACCTTGCGGGGTTCGGAGTAAATGTCGTTGTAACGGCCGAGGTAACAGGAGTCGTGGTAGGTAGCCAGCAGGTCGAGTCTGCCCTTGGGAGCCAGCCGCCCCTGCTGAAGCAGGCGCCACAGGTAGGTGCTGTGGTGCACCACTGCGAACTCACCGCCGAACTGCGGATACTCGTGCTTCAGGGTGTTGAAGCAGTGAGGACAGGTAGTGACGATTTCTTTGAACCGGTAGTTCTTGAGGGTTTCCACGTTCTCCTGCACCAACATTTGGAACAGGTACTCGTTACCCAGGCGACGGGCGGAATCTCCGCAGCATTTCTCCTCCGTGCCCAGAATGGCGAACTTGACCCCGGCCTCCTTAAGCAGGCGCACGAAAGCCGAGGCCACCCTGCGGTTTCGGTCGTCGAAGGCACCGGAGCAACCCGGCCAGAACAAGACCTCTACTTCTTCCCCTTCCTCGAGCTCCCCGATGATGGGCACATCCAAATCCCTAGCCCAGTCGGCCCGATTGGCCCAACCGATACCCCACGGGTTCCCGTTGTTCTCCATGTTGCGGAAGGCTACCTGGGCTTCGCCGGGGAAGCGGCTCTCGGACAGCACCAGGTTGCGCCGCATGCCCACTACCTTGTCTATGTGCTCCACGAACACCGGGCACTGTTCCATGCAGGCACGGCAGGTGGTACAGGACCAGATCACGTCTTCGGAGATAACCTCGCCGATGAGCGCCTTGTCCAGCACTGCCTGCTCCTGCTCCGTGAGGGTTACTTCCTGGCCTCCGGCCTTGGCTTCCCGGGCCTTCTTGGCCGCCAGCACCGGGCCGCGCTCCCACAAATGCGTGCGCAGGTCCTGCACCAGGCGCTTGGGGGAGAGCGGCTTCTCACTCAGATAGGCGGGACAGTTGTCCTGGCAGCGACCGCACCGGGTACAGGCATCGGTATCAAAGAGATGCTTCCAGGAGAAGTCTTCGATCTTCTCTACCCCGAAAACCTCGATCTCCTCATTCTCCAGGTCCAGGGGCACCAAAGCTCCTTTGGGTCCCAGATTCCGGCAAAACTGATTTACCGCCCCGCACAGGATGTGGAAGAGCTTGGAATAGGGGAAGTAGGCCACCGCCGCCAGGGCCAGCACGCCGTGTATCCACCACAAGGCCCGGTGTGCGGCCTGCTGGGTGGCCTCCGGCCAGCCCGCCACCCAGTTAGCTACTGCCGCCCCGCCGGGCTGGGCCGCCGCCCAGAAATCGCCCGTGGCCGCCATGCGGAGCCCTTCCACCAGGTATCCGGTAACCAAGATGCCGGCCAAGAGGATCAGGATTATGGCGTCTTCCGGCTTGTTATCCAGCCGGTCGGGGCGAACAATGTAACGGCGCACCAGCGCCATGATCACCCCTACCAGGGCCAGCAGGCCCAGCACGTCCAGGATGAAGGAGACGCCCAGATAAGGGATTCCGGCCAGAAAATGATATCCGGTTAGAATCTGAATGAAGTCCAGGAAGGCGCCCAACGCGAACAGGGCTATGATGCCCCAAAACATGAAAAAGTGCATGGCTCCCGGGTAGGGATCCCGCAATTGCCGCCAGTGGCCGAAGCCCTCCCAGATAACGGTCCAGATCCGTTCGCCGAGCTGATCCCAACGTTTCTCCGGTCCGCCCAGTCTCCAAAGCTGGTAGTGGCGATAGAGACCGTACAGTACAACCAGGGCTACTATAGCAAAGACGGCGTAGATCAAAAGGTGCTCCGGAATGTTCCAGTACAGTTCCCTCTGTGCTACCATTCCCTTCCCTCCTTGCTCCTCCGGCACCCTCCCAAGGCGTGCCCGGTGACTTCTCAGCCCCGGCCCCGGCCGGGCAACGTTCCCTGAGTATTTCGGCTCGAGCCTTCCTCACGCCGGTTCGCAGCCCCACCCCCTCTTCCTGCGCCTCCAGACAAGGTGCCTGCTGCTCCTGCTGCCAGGCTGGTCCACTTACCTTTGGTCAATCCAGTCATCCCCTTACCGGTATAAGCAAGCCTTATGCCAATTTGGCCGCATCGCCCTACATCAGCGATCGCCAATACCTGCCTTCAAGACACAACCTATTCTTTGTGACCTGCATCCGGACGGTCATGAAAGACGTTGCCCTGCCGTCGCAAATCCGGAAACACAGTGTTAACTTCGTGAACGGAGCCTGCTTCCACAGCCTACACCCGGCGCCGTACCCGGTAAGGCTTTAGGCGCACAATAAACCGGGGCGCCGGGCAAAAACAGGATGACCCGATGCCTTAGGCGTCCCCCCTGCCGGATCTGGCCTCCGCCAGGAAGCGCTCCACGAAGTCCTCCAGCGCTGCCGAACCCCGGTCTCCTCCCTCCCGGTGCCGGACGCTAACCGTTCCGGCGGCCGCCTCCCGGTCTCCTACCACCAACATGTAGGGCACCTTTTCCAACTGCGCCTCGCGGATCTTATAGCCGATTTTCTCGTTGCGGTCGTCCAGCTCTACCCTGGCTCCGGCTTCCGCCAGCCTATCGGCCACCTTCTGCGCCCATTCCCGGTGACGGTCGGCAATGGGCAGGACTTTCACCTGCACGGGCGCCAGCCAGAGCGGAAAAGCCCCACCGTAATGTTCGATAAGAATGCCGATAAACCTCTCCAGACTCCCGAATACCACCCGGTGAATCATGGCCGGCCGGTGCTTCTGGCCGTCTTCGCCGATATAGGTGAGGTCAAATTTCTCGGGCAGTAGGAAGTCGAGCTGTATGGTTCCGCACTGCCAGGTGCGGCCCAGGCAGTCGCGCAGATGAAAGTCGATCTTGGGACCGTAGAAGGCCCCTTCCCCTTCGTTTACCCGGAAGCCCAGCCCTTTGGCCTCCAGGGCCTCCTTGAGGGCGCGCGTGGCCTCCTCCCATACCTCGGGCGAGCCCATGGCGTCCGGCGGTCGGGTGGACAGCTCTACGAAGTAGTCGAAACCGAAATGCCGGTAAAAGGCGTCGATCAAATCCAGAAGCCCCAGGATTTCTTGCTTGATCTGAGAAGGCAAAAGGAAAATGTGGGCATCATCCTGCGTGAAGCTCCTCACCCGCAACAGGCCGTGCAGCACCCCCGACTTTTCGTGCCGGTGAACCAGCCCCAGTTCGGCCAGGCGCAGCGGCAGCTCACGGTAACTGTGCTGGCGGGAGCGATACACCAGGATGGCGCCCGGGCAGTTCATGGGCTTGATACAGAAGTCCCGGTCCTCGATGCGGGTGAAGTACATGTTCTCCCGATAGTGATCCCAATGCCCGGACTGCTCCCAGAGCTCCCGGCTGAGGAGGATGGGGGTACGGATTTCCAGGTAACCCCGGCGCCGGTGCTCCCGCCGCCAGTGATCCTCCAGTTCCTGGCGCAGGATCATGCCCTTCCAGTGGAAGAAGGGAAAGCCCGGACCTTCTTCGTGGAGGCTGAAAATCTCCAGCTGGGGGCCCAGCCGGCGGTGATCGCGGCGTTTGGCCTCCTCCAGGCGCCGGAGGTAGGCTTCCATCGCCCCGCTTTCCGGGAAGGATATCCCGTAGATGCGCTGCAACATTTCCCTGGTCTCGGATCCCCGCCAGTAGGCGCCGGCCACGCTCAAGAGCCTTACCGTACCAATCTTCCCGGTGCTGGGGACGTGAGGGCCCCGGCACAGGTCTACGAATTCGCCCTGCCGGTAAAGGGAGACCGGCTCGTCCGCGGGGAGATCCGCCAGCAGCTCCAGCTTATACGGCTCTTCCCGTTCGAGGAAGGCCTGCCGTGCCTCTTCCGGACTCACCTCCCGGCGTTCAAAGGGCAGGTCGGAGGCGATAATGCGCTCCATCTCCGCCTGAACGGCCTCAAGGTCTGCCGGGGTGAAGGCGTGGGGAGAGCCAAAATCATAGTAAAAGCCTTCCTCGATGGCCGGGCCGATGGCCAGCTTGGTGCCGGGAAAGAGGCGTTGTACTGCCTGGGCCATAATGTGGGCACTGCTGTGCCAGTACACCTGACGGCCCTCCGGGTCTTCAAAGGTGAGGAAGGCCACTTCCTCTGCCTGGGGAAGGGCTCCCACGGTCCGACCCAGATCGTACAGTTTGCCCGCCACCGAGGCGGCCAATACGCGCCCTGCTTCCCGGCCTAAGGCCAAGCCGGCCAGTTCGGCCAGGGTTTGCTCGCCGCCCACTCTGTCCGGCACCCAGTCTGCCAGTCTCACCTTGAACATCGCTTTTCCTCCTTACCTACGGCTCTAAAAAGGCATCCCGCCCCTAAGGGACGGGATGCCCGCGGTTCCACCCTTGTTGGAAAGGCAAGAGCCTTTCCCCCTCTGGCCGATAACGGCGGCTGCCCGTCGCCGCTTACTGGGCTAGAAGCCGTTCGCGGCGCAGCTCCCGGGCGGTGTTCCCACCGGCCCGCCGGGCCGGCTCGCAGCCTCGGCCGCGCCTCTCTTGACGGGCAAGCCGACGGTACTCTCCCGTTCATCGCCTTTGGACGCTGTACCCAGCTATACTTTACTTGCCCGCCCCGGGGCTGTCAACCTCCAACCGCTCCTGGTGTCATAACCCGTTAGGTTAAAAGCTCAGTCCGACCAAGAGTCAGGCCCTTAGCCTACCTCCTCCAGGACGGCAACCGTCGCCCGGGCCTGCAGGTGAAGTATGCGTTTGACGGTCTCCAGGAGCTCATAGATCTCTGGGTAATTGATGCGGTAGAGCATGCGCAAGCCGTCCTTACGCGAGCTCACCAGGTCTTGACGCTTAAGTACCGCCAGGTGCTGCGACACGTTGGCCTGCTCCAGCTCAAGCTGCTCGGTAATCTCGCAGACGCAGCGCTCACCACTGCGGAGGTACTCCAGGATACGTAGACGCGTCGGATGAGCCAGCGCCTTCAGAAGATCGGCCTGTAGCTGCAAGGTACGCTCATTAATCGGCATAGATCCTTCTCTCCTAAAAGACATTAGTATATAAGTTTTCGCCTATCCTTATTACATTGAAACATAGCTTATACTCGAAGTCAATTAGGTCCCCCACGGAGGCATTTGCGTTGACCCCGCAATTCTGGTTGGGGTATAGCAGCCATCGAAGCCCGTCTGACGGGCTCTTGCTATTTCGGAGGTTTGTCTTATAACCAACTATAGGAACATTATCCATCAGGTGTAACCTGGGGGGGCCAAAAGGGATATACCAGCCCCCTTGCCGTACCGAATTCCTTTTTGGGGGGCCGTCTCGGTTAGGCGGCGCAGGTTTTGTACCTTCTTCTCTCTCACTCTTCCTAAGGCCATGACCGGCATTACCAACAGGGCCAGGGTGCACCCTAGTTTCATCTTCCTTAGCCCCCGGATGTAGTGCTCTTCAAAGCCAAACACCCGATCCAGTCTGCTGTTGACCCGCTCTACGGCGGTGCGCTTTTTGCAGATGCTCTTCCAGGCGTAGCTAGACCGGCCTAGGGGAGTGAAGATTCGAGGGTCTTCTTTAAGCGGGATCCTTACCGCGCCTTTCACCCGGCAACGGTCCATGCCCATACAGGTTAGTCCGTAGTGCCGGGCAGGACACCGGCACTTTAGGCTGCCCCGGTCCTTTTCAAACCCGCCGTAGGCCATGGGCCGGCGCTGTGCGGTCTGAGGACAGTAGCAGTACACCTGACCCTTATAGTCGTAAACCACATTGGCCCAGCCGGTTAAGAGTCTGGTCTCTTCTCCGTCGCGCCACATATTGCGGATGTCTATGACCGGCTTTATGGCGTGTTCGTCCCATAGCTTGGTGTTGAGTTTGCCATCGTCATAGCCCCGATCCCCTAAAAGGTATTCGCATCTTTGGATGATAGCCGGTAGTTGCTCGGCCATTTGGTCTGAGCCAATGCGCTTGCTTTACTTCGCTGGCTGAGGCTTGGGTGAGACTAAAGGCTACCGGCAGGTCATAGGTGGCATCCACTACTAGGTGGAGTTTATAGCCGAACCAGCGCACTACTTTCTCCCAGGTGCTGCCGTCTTCTCTTTGCCTCCGCAGGGTCTTTTGCCCCCAGTCGGCGTCCACATCGTGCCGGCCATCACGCTTAACCACTTTGCCGGCTTGACGCTTTCTGCCTCGGGCAAAGCTGGCTATGGCTTTTCCGCCTACGGGCAGTACCCGGCCAAAGTCGGGAAGGTGCTTTGTCAGTTCTTCTACCAGCCGGTTGAACATCGCCCCCAGTAACTGTTGGCGGGCCATCAGTTTCTTTAGGAACCGGCTGTATACCCAGGCCGGCGGTACCGCTTCTTCTCCCCGGACAGGATCAATACCGCATAAATGGCGCAGCTGCCCGTTACGTTTTAGCTCCCGCCTGAGGCTCTCTATGGAGGGATGCTGATAAACTATGCCTGCCAATATGGAGTTCCGTACCGCCCGCACCGTGTAGTCGTCCCGGCCGCTGCCGACCAAGTTCTTTACAGGTAGGATAATCCAGCTACACCTCCAGCGCCTGCAAGAGATCGGCCATGGCCTTGCCGATGGGCTGCCGGATAACCACCTCCGCCTCCCCGTCGTAAGGGGTGGGCATGAGGTTGATAATCACCAGCTTCCGGGCATACCGAGGCAGGCTTGCCACGGGATACACCTGAAGACTGGTACCCACCACCAGGAGCAGGTCGCAGTTGGCCAGCTCTCGCTCGGCGGCGTAGTAGTCCTCGCTCATCCGGTCTCCGAAAAGCACCACGTCCGGCCGGATCATGCCCCCACAGCCGCAACGCGGGGGAAGGCTACCCCGCTCGAACTGGCTCCACATCTCTTCGAAGGGGAAAGAACGACCGCAGCCCAGGCAGTGCCCGGTCCGCAGGTGGCCGTGCACCTCGTATACGCGGCGGGAGCCGGCCTTAAGGTGCAGGCCGTCCACGTTCTGGGTTACCACCCCCTGGATAAAGCCGGCTCTTTCCAGTTCGGCCAGGGCCAGGTGGCCGGAGTTGGGCCGGGCCTCCTGAATCCTGGCCCACCGCGGCAGGTTCATGCGGTAGAAGAAAACCGGATCCCGCTCCAGGGCCTCCACGCTGGCCACCCGAGTGGGCTCCATCTTTTTCCATAAGCCGGTACCCGGACTGCGGTAGTCAGGAATGCCGCTTTCCGTGCTGATCCCTGCCCCCGTAAGCGCCCAATGCCGCCCCGGCTGCCGCAGTAACTCCGCCACCCGTGCTACTTGCCGCCCGTAACTCTCGGCCATACGGTTCACCCCCGCCTCCATAGGTTCGCCGTGCTACCGGGTCCTTCCTCCCCGCGAGGCGCGGCGCCCGCTTCCGCACTCGCTTGCGCCGGGCTCGGTACCCGGTAAAGTCGGGTAGCGGAAGGGCCAGCACCGACTGCCGGCCGAAGCCAGCATAGGCCGGTGGCGCCGGGGCCGTGAAAGGCTATTACCGCCCGTTAAGCAACGCGGCGTTAAGAAGCTCCGCCGCTTTGGCGGCGGTGTCTCCCACCAGCTTGCTACAGCGGTCCCTTTGGGGGTCCCCAAAAATCGGTTCCATGGTGGCCATACCCCAATTAAAGAGGGACATACTACATAATGGGGAACCCGCTACGGTAGCTTTTTGTTTCTTGAAACGGCAATAGGCTTCATGCTTATCGGTGGGTAGGGGAGTGGTGGAATACCAGGTTACCAGCTCCCTTATCGGGCCAAAACAGGCGGGCGGCAGCGTAGTGGGATCCATTACCAAACTCATGACCAACCCCGAGGCGTTCAGCGCCCCGCAGATCATCCCCAGGCCCGCCACTCCGCCGGCACCGTAGAGAAATACCTCCAAGGGAAAGACGGTCCAGGGATAGCCCACTGCTTCCCGCAGGGTCAGCACCAGCGCCGCACCCGCGCCATACATGCAATTGTTGAGACGCTGACACTCGTTGTAGCCCCGCTCCCGAACCACCTCCGGGTCTAACGCCCGGTACGGCCACGGTCGAGGAGGTAGTGAGCCCGCGGGGGGGCTCACCACGCTCATGGTCTGGGCGCTTTCGTCCCAGGCCACGGTTGCCCCCAGCGCTTCGGCCACCGGCCTAACCGCAGCTACCACCTCCTTCTCCCGCCACGCCGGCCGGCCCACATCGGTAACTTCTTTTCCGTTGACTACCAAGTTCACTGACCGCGGGGTACCAGGAGATCCATCCGTCTTGTTTTCCACTAGTTTTCCCTCCTCCAGAACGTCATTGGGCTGGCGGATCGTTTGCTCTGCCGGCGGAAACTGGGGATAACTTAGGGTATTGGGGTCTTGACTTAGACAATATATACGAATATACTCATAGATCGAACCTATTGTACCCTGGCCAACTCGCCATGTCAATGCCTTGGCGTCCAGTCTCACCCAGGTCGGGTGCCGACGGCTAATCCGAGGACGTATAACCAGAGAGGGCGAGAAAGAAGTCCGTTAATGGTTTACAATATGCATATATTATGATATACTCTCAACGTAACCCACGTCGCCCAGAAGGAGGTGTCACTCATGCCGCCACCTAGTCGGTAGTAGCTCATCGGGCCCAGCAAACTGACAGCGCCTAAGCAGAGACCTAACACCGAGGGATCCAGCCCAAAAGGAGGAAGAGTGAATGTCGGAAATATTGATGGCCGGCCTGCTCGCCCTTAAAGACTACGTGGCTACCCACGTTCTAACCTGCCTGGTTCCGGCCTTCCTTCTCGCCGGCGCCATGGTCACCTTCATCAATCGGCAGACCATACTTACTTACCTCGGAGAGCGGGCCAGCAAGCTAAAATCCTTCTCCCTAGCCTCGGTATCTAGCTTCTTCCTGGCCGCCTGCTCTTGTACGGTCATTCCGGTCTCCAGCGGCCTATATTACAGTGGTGCCGGCATCGGGGTGGCTTTCATAATCCTGTGGTTGGCACCGGCCTGCAACATACTGGCGCTGACCTACACCGGCACCGTACTTGGAGGCGGAATGGCCCTGGCCAGGATTGCCGCCGCCTTGCCTATGGCCTTCATAGTTGGCTTCATAATGAGCCTCTGCTTTAGGCCCAGGGAAGACGCAGATTCCGGGCCGGTTTCCGGACCGGAGAGGGAGGCGGTTATTGAGCCCAAACTGGTTGTCCTGCTGGTTCTTATCCTGCTCTCCCTCCTTATGCCTAACTACTTGGTCCGAGGAGGGCCCTACCTCCACAAGGTACTGGTGTGGGCGGTTTTCACGATAATAATGGCAGCATATGCCTATAAGGCGGTTCCCGGCGAAAAGATCCGGGACTGGCTGAGCGAAACCTGGTGGTTCGTCCGCATCATCTTCCCTCTCTTGTTGGCCGGGGTTTTTGCCGTAGGCGTGATCGGCAAGGTTCTCCCCCAGGAATGGATTAGTCAGTGGCTAGGCGGATCCGGTCTGCGCGCCTCTTTCCTGGCCACCATGATCGGGGCCATAACCTATTTTGCCACCATGACCGAGGCCCCCTTTGTGCACACCCTGATGAGCCTGGGCATGGGTAAGGGCCCCGCGCTCGCCCTCCTGCTTACCGGGCCGGGCTTGAGCCTTCCCAACTGGATAGCCACGGCTAGGGTATTCGGGGTTAAGAAGGCACTGGTGTACGTGCCGACCATTGTGGTTTTGGGCACCTTTGTAGGGTGGTTCTTCGGAACCTTTATCTTCCACGGCTGAGGAGGTACTCGAACTACTCACGACAGACGCTCTTCTGCTCCCTACAGTCCCCTTAAACCGAGGGCGGGGTCCGGGTCGATCGACCTCTACTCCGCCCTCGACGTTTGTTACCTACCGTGTCTCGGAGGGTTGAGTCCGACGGCGGCAAGTCCATGCCGGGCACTACCATACGGTTGAGGATGAGGTATACCTCACCTTGAGATGCCTTCACTTTGACGTTAAAAGGACAGGAGGCCCGCTACGACCAAGAGTGTGGTCGCCGGGCCCCTTAGAAGCCACCGGTAAATACTGCTTCCGACCCTAACCGGAGCGACGCAGCCCCTTCGCTGCCCCCTGCCTTACTGGCCCGAAAGACTGTAACCGAAGGCCGGAGGATCCACGCCCTGCTGCTTCAGCAGCGACCACATCTCACCCACCGCCTGCCGGGCCGGCAGGCCCATCGCCTCCCGCTCCTCTATCCACTTGCTCCACAGGGGCTGGAACCTCTGGCCCAACTCGTTCAGGGCGGCCGGCTCCCACTGGACAATGGTGCCGCCGTGGTCGAGGAAGCACTGCCTGCCCTTTTCCACCAGACCCCCAAAGGTCTTCGCCGCTATGAGCCCGTACTCGTTATTCCGGGCCATCTCGTCGATTACCGACCTCACGTCCTCGGGCAACCGGTTATAAGTATCCTTGTTCATGAGGAAGGCCAGGATTACCGTGCCCATGGGAGGCTCGGTGGCGTAGCGGAGCAGCTCACAGGTCTTCCAGGTCCTTATGGTACCGTAATCCTCGAGCGTGGCCCCCACCGTGCCCCTCTCCAGAGCCAGGTAGGACTCCGAGCCGGGGATGAACACCGGCACGCCTCCCATGGCGCTCACGCGGTCGTTATAGGCACCGCCGGAAGTCCTGACCTTCAGGCCCTTCATGTCGGCCAGGGTGGTGACCGGCTTCTTTACGGTAAACAAGGGGTTGCCCATACCCCCTATCAGGAAAAGGACCTTGACGTTCTCGTCGAACGCCTTGTCCAGCAGCCCCTTTTGGTAAAGCTCAAATGCGGTCTTGGTGGCTATCTCTGCGCTGGGGAAATGGAAGGGGAGGCTGGCAATTTCCGCCATCGGAAATACGCCCTTGGCCTGGAAGGGGACGCAGAAACCCGCGTCACAAACTCCCTTCACCGTTAGGTCGTAATACTCCGGGGTCTTGCCCAGCGCCTGCGCCCAGGAAAACTCCACCTTAACCTTCCCATTGGTTTTCTTCTCCAGGTCCGCGGCAAAGGCCTTAATGCCCTCGACGTAAAATCCGCCCTCAGGAGACTCCCAGGTGGCAAAAAGCAGGGTGATCGGTTCTTGCTTCTCGGCCGGCGCAGGGGTGGTGGTAGTAGTAGAGGTAGACGGCTGGGAGCACCCCGCTAACACCAATCCGCTTGCAATAACTATTGTCAGCATTAGCAACAAACCGCGCTTGATCATTCTTCACTTCCCCCCTTGTGGATTCCGCCCGAATTACTTTCCGGCTCCGGCCTCGTAACTCCCTCGGCAGCAAAATGTTAGAGTGGATCTAACTCATGGTCTCCTCCTCCTCACCCCCTCTTGGCCGGAGGGCCTGACTATTTAGCGATGCTCGGAAGTAACAAGACTATCTGCGGTAAGATAATAAGGAGCACGATGATGGCTATGGTCACCACCACGAAGGGCGTAACCCCTCTGAATATCTCCTCTAAGGGCACCTTGGTTACCCCCTGCACTACGAAGGCGTTCATCCCTATAGGCGGCGTCAGAAAACCGGTCATGGCCAGCAGGACTACTATGACCCCGAACCATATAAGGTCAAAGCCCAGGGCAGACATGATGGGAGCCAAGGTGGGGATGGTCAGCAGGATTATGGCCATGATATCCAGAAACATTCCCAGGAGAAGGTATATGATCAATACGAAACCTAGGATGACGTAGGGAGAAACACCGAGCGAGCTTATCCACGTCGAGAGCCCGGAAGTAAAGCGGCAAAGGTCAAGAAAGGTGTTGAATATCTGCGCCCCGATTATCAGGGTCACCACGAAGCCCGTAACCCGCACCGTTTCCTTGGCTGCAGCCAGCAGATTAGCAAGCGAAAGCCTGCGCCTGGCCAGCCCAATTAGGAAGGCCCCGAAGGCCCCTATGGCGCCGGCCTCCGTGGGCGTGAAGGCGCCCACAAAAAGGCCGCCGATCACCAGGGCGAAAAGCAGGAGCATCCCCCATACGCCCTTCAGCGAGGCCAGTCGCTCCCTGAGGGTAAAGGATTCGCTCGGTGGGCCGATGTTGGGATTGCGCCGACACAAAACGTAGATGGTCAGGACGTAGGCCCCGGTCAAAATAAGGCCCGGCAAAACGCCGGCGATGAACAGGTGACCCACGGAGGTTTGGGAAAGAGAACCGTAGATGATCATGGGCACGCTGGGTGGAATAAGTATGGATACGCCGGCCCCGGCCGCCAGGCACCCGGTGGCGAGCCTATTGTGGTAACCGCGCTTGGCCATTTCCGGGTAGGCGATGGCCCCCATGGTGGCTGCGGCCGCCGGCGCCGCCCCGCAGCAGGCGGCGAAACCCGCACAGGCCACCATGGTGCCCATGGCCAGCCCTCCGGCGTACTTCCCCATCCAACGGTGTCCGGTCACAAAGAGATCGCGGCTAATCCCGGCGTAAAAGGCCAAATAACCCATCAGAACGAACAGCGGTACCGGCAGGATCATTTGCGCCGAAGCCCAGGTGAAGGGAATGCTCCCCAGACTGTATAATCCCACCTCCGGCCCCCGCATTAACATGATTCCGGCCACACCGACCACGGCAAAGGAGATACCGATGGGCACCCCTTGGAAGATCAAAGCTAGAAGCACTATTAACGCAACTATGCCGGTTATAAGGTTCTCCAAGGCGCGACAACCCCTTTCCACCTGCTTCGGTTACAGTAGGTTAACTGGGTTTTAGCTTAGAGATTATCTGCAACCCACACTCTACGCAAACGAAGAAGGAACCAATGGGCACCAGGAACTTGAAGGGATATATCGGAAGCAAAACCGTCTCGATTAGCCTTCCTTGCTTCAAATCGGCCACAGCGATAAGCGCGGACTGCCACAACATTAGAGCAAAGACCACGAAGGTGAGAGCCAGACCGGCAATGATGATCGCCTTCTGCAGGTTCCGGGGATAACGCACCAGAAAGAACTCCATTTTCACGTGGGAGTCGGTAGCCTGAACGTAGCCCAGGGCCAGGAAGACCAGCCCCACCTGTAACATCTGGCTCCACTCCATCGCTCCGGTTATGGGGCTATTGAAAAGGTACCGGCCGATTACGTCGAAGGCACCCAGAAACATCATGATTAGCAATAGAGCCACACTGCCCAGGTTTAGGCCCTCTTCCGCCTTCCTCCAGAGGCCTTGACCGTTCGGGGCCTCTTCTGCCACCGTTTTTCCTCCTTTCTTCATGCCTGCTGGTCCCGGTCGCTTTGGCTACCGGGACCAGCAGGATTACTCGTTTCGGTCACCGCGACTCAGCTCTCAGGCTTTCCTCAGCTCAGCCTTGCGGAATGTACCCGTAGGCGGGATCATCCACTCCGAGTTGCTTCAGGGCCCGATACATCTCGTCTAGCGCCTTCTTGGCCGGCAGGCCTTTGGCCTCGCGCTCGCTGATCCACTTCTCCCATACCGCCTTATTCTTCTCGCTCAGTTCCTGCAGGGCGGCCGGCTCCCATTTGATTATCTGGGCGCCGTGATCGATTAGGCACTGTTTGCCTGCCGCGGCCATCCGGTCGAGATTCTTGGCCCCGATGAGGCCGTACTCGTTATTGGCCGCCATTTCGTCGATTACCTGGCGGACATCCTCAGGCAACTTGTTGTAAGAGGCTTCGTTCATAAAGAAGGCCCAGTTCCCGGCGCCCATTCCGGGCTCGGTGGCGTAGCGGGTAAGCTCGCACCACTTGAACTGCGGGAAGGGGGCGTACCCGGCCATCTGCCCGTCCACCGTGCCCCGCTCCAAGGCGAGATAGACCTCGGCACCGGAAATAAAGACCGGCACTCCGCCCATGGCCTCCACGCGCGGGTTCTGCTGCCCGCCGGAAACCTTGATCTTCAGGCCTTTGAAATCCTGAAGGGTACGCACGGGCTTCTTGGTGGTAGTCAGCGGGTCTCCCTGGCCCGCGGCAATAAACAGCAGCTTCACTCCCTTGTTATAGGCCTCGTCTAAGTACCCTTTCTTGTACACCTCATACATGGCCTGCGTAGCTATTTCCGCGGAGGGAAGCTTAAAGGGAAGAGTGGTCATCTCCGCCAGTGGAAATACCCCGGGCACCATGAAGGGCGCGCAGAAGGCGGCGTCGCACACACCGCGCGCCACAAGATCATAATACTCCTGGATCTTGCCTAACGCTTGAGCATAGGAGTATTCTACCTTCACCTTTCCGTTAGTCTTCTGCTCCAGGTCCCGGCCGAAGGCCTTGACCGCTTCCACCATAAAACCCGCGTTCTCCGACTCAAAGGTAGCAAAGAGCAACTTAATCGGCTCCTGGGTTGCCGCCTGGCCCGAAGGCTGTTGCTGGGCGGGTTGGCTTCCACAGGCGCTCAGAACCGGTACACTGATGACTAACACTGCCACCAGGATCAGCCACGTTTTTCCTCGCATGTTCTACCCCCCTTAGACCATCGCTGATAGTCAAAAGCTATACCAACAGGTTGCGAATTGCAGCCGCTACCGTTTCCCTACTAGGGCAAAAGCCCTCGATCTTAACCATCTCATCTACCACTATGGCCGGCGTTAGGGTGAGGCTGTACTCATCAAACAGTTCATTCGGTTCGCGGTAAACCACTAGCTCAACCTGTTCACCAAATTCAGCCGTAACTTCTTGTAAAAGCCGCTCCACCTCCGCCGAGGCTTCATTAGCCCCCAGAAAGGCCTCAACCTTGATCGCGGTCACCTCTGTACCTCCCTTACTGCTCGATCTAGGGTCTCTCGACTAGGGCATATCCCCTCAATTTTCAGTCTTCCTTCAATGACGATGGCCGGGGTACAGGACAGGTTGTAGGCTCGGAACTTCTCCATCGCCTCGGCGCCAAAGAGTTTAATTACTTCTACCCGTCCCTGGCGCTCGGCGGCGTATTCGTCCGCCAGCGTGAAGGCCTTCAGGCAGTCCTGGCATGGCGGGTCCCCGCTAAAGAATTCCACCTTAGGTATCACCGTTAGCCCCCCAGTTCCTTTTTTACGGCCCGCTCGATGTCCGCCTCGGACAATACCTTGCCCGAGGACAGCACCTTGTCGTTAATCAGCACCGCCGGAGTTATCAGCGCCCCATACTTCCTGCCCTCGGGCGATACGGCGTCCAGTTTCAGCACCTCAATCTTTCCCTCGTACTTCTGCGCTACCTTTTTGGCCCGCTTTTCTACTTCTTTACACTTGGAGCATGGAGGTGTGGGTCCGATTATCTTTATGGTGACCATTCCCACTGGCGCCCCCTTAGTTCTGTCCCTTCGGCTCCAACTCGCTTCTGATCCACTCCTGGAATTCCTCGGCTTTGGGTACGTATCCCACCGCCTTGACTTGGCCGTTCACCACTACCACCGGCGTCATCAGGTAGCCGCGTTCCTGAGCTTTTTGCTTGATGGGCGTAAGCTTGTTCTCAATCTCGTCCATCAAGGGCTTTACCGCCGCCTCGGCATCGGGCTGTTGTTCCAGTACCTGGTCTATCTGCCCCAGCAACTTCTCTATGCCTTCATGGTCGTGCTCCACGTTCTCCATCTCCGCAATAGTATGGCCGCCTTCCACGTTTCCGTACCGTTTTGCCTCCTCGGACTCAGTAGATATTCTCCTGACCGCTATGCCTTCGCCAAAGCGGCTTGCTACCTGTTGGGCTACCTTGAAGGTGGTCTTACAGCGGATGCAGGGTGGTTCGGGCCCTATTACGATAATTTCCATGAAGGGGTCCCTCCCTTTGAAAGTTAATAATGAGAATGTTAAAGGGTTACGCCTCGGAGACTGGTGATTAGGCGTTTTGCTCCATCTCGCGTTGCAGATCCTCGTGTAGTTTTATCGCGGCCTGCATGAACTTTTCCTTGCCTAAATTATAGGCCGGCAGAACCCACTGCATTTGCTGTAGGTTACGGGTAATAATGGGGATCCAGTTAAAGGGAATGGTGATGAGTACCTGGCCCTCGGGATACACTTGGCGACCTTTCATCCCGAAGCCCAGTCCAGTGGTGATAAAATTGACCTTGCCCGACCGGAACGGGTAGGCGAAAAGCCAAGCGCATGCCAGAACATTGGCCGTCTTGCTTTCGTACAGTTCCCCCGTGGAATAGGTCATAGCCCTAAGGACGATTTCCGCCTGACTGGGGGAAGCCAACACAAACAGCAGGTCGGGATCAAAAGTAAGGTTATCCAGAGTAGCGAAGACTACGTAATTTACTACACCCTTAGAAAACTTGGGTACATCAATATAGACCCTGGAATTGGCCCGCGGCTCCTCAAAAATGCCCCACCGCTGACCGATCAGACCAGCCTCGGCAAACGGGTGGATGTCCTCCCAGCCCAGAGGGATGGAACCAACGCAGTTTTCGTTGTCCCGGGTAGCATAAAAGGGTACGCGGCGATCCTGAGCCTCTCTGATCATCTCGCACAGGGCCATGGCCTTATCCAGCTTCTCAATGCCCTCCGGCTTGCTCAGCGTGAATTTTACGGCTACCGGCGGCAGAGAGAAGTCCAACCCCTGAAATACCTTAAGTTCCTCTTGAACCCGCGACACCTTGCGCCAACCTCCTTTGGGAATGATGTGGGTTTACTTATGGGATCCAGCCGTCGATCGCGCAGACCCGAGCCGCAAATCCCCCCCTTTCCCAAACCCGCCTCCACCTACCGTACCCGTCGAATTGAGAGGCGGCTTATGAAACCGAAGGATAAAGCAATTATTTCATGAGAATTAACTAATGATATTATAGAGACGGTCTGACCGGGTGTCAAGGACGATCATCTCGGTCCTGTTCCCCCTTCCGGCGGTTGCCGGCGCCAAGGGTTTTACGCTATACTGCATTCGACCGAGGACGCCCGGCGTACGGAAAGCGCACGCCGGTGGACCGATGGGTCTCGGTTAAAATCGCCATTCGGGAGGTGCCATAGTGGCGCACAAGATCGTGATCGTCGGTGGGGTGGCCGCCGGACCGAAAGTGGCCGCCCGGGCCCGCCGCCTGGACCCGGAAGCGGAGATCACCATCGTGGAGCGGGGAGGTGTTATCTCTTACGCCTCCTGTGGCCTGCCGTTCTACCTGGCCGGCGAGGTGAAGGACTACGGCCAACTTTTCGCCACCGCCTACGGGGTACGGCGAGACGCGGACTACTTCTGGAGCGAACGCCAGGTAAGGGTGCTCACCCATACCGAGGCCATCGCCGTGGATCGCGCCCGCAAGGAGGTCCGGCTGCTGGACCATGCGCAGGGCAAGGAATTCTCGCTTGCCTACGACCATTTGGTTCTGGCCACCGGGTCGGAGCCGCTTACTCCACCCGTTGAAGGCCTGGATCTCAAGGGCGTACACCGCCTCAACCGGCCGGAGGACGCCGAAGCCCTGGCCGCGGGTATGCAGGGGGCGCGGAGCGCCGTTGTCATCGGCGCGGGAATGATCGGCCTTGAAGCAGCCGACGCCCTCCGGAGGCGGGAAATGACAGTTACCCTGGTAGAGGTCAAAGACCAGATTCTACCCGGCATGCTGGATGCCGACTTGGCCGCTCTATTGGCCAGGTGGCTGGCCGACCGAGGAACCAACGTACTGCTAAGCGAAAAGGTGCTGCGGGTGGAAGGCGATGGCCGCGTCCGGGCGGTAGTGACCGCCAGCACCACCCTGCCTGCCGATCTCGTGGTCTTGGCCACCGGGGTGCGGCCCAACGTCGGCCTGGCCAGGGCGGCAGGGCTCGCCCTGGGAGAAACCGGCGCCGTAGCCGTAAACGAATACCTCCAGACCAGCGATCCCGACATTTACGCCCTGGGCGACTGCGTGGAGAACGTGCACCGGGTTTCCGGCAGGAAAGTCTATCTGCCCTTGGCCTCCATTGCCGCCCGGCAGGGACGGGTGGTAGGCGATAACCTCGCCGGTATTAGGACCCGCTTTCCGGGTGTGCTGGGCACGGCAGTACTGCGGGTCCTGGGTGTAAACGTGGGCCGGACGGGTTTGGGAGAGGCCCAGGCCGCCGAGGCCGGATTGGACGCGACCTCCACCCTTATCGGCGTCAACGACCGGACCCACTACCACCCCGACCAGGCAATGGTTATTCTCAAGCTGGTCACCGAGGCCAAGACCGGCCGCCTCTTGGGGGCCCAGGGGATCGGGCCGGGCGAGGTGGTGAAGCGTATCGACGTGCTGGCAACGGCCATCGCCTACGGTGCCAAGACAGAAGACCTGGCCCTGGTGGACCTGGGGTACGCCCCGCCTTTCAACACGCCACTGGACCCGATCCACCATGCGGTGAATACGGTCCGGAACAAAGACGCCGGCATTGCGCGAACCGTTTCCGCCCGAGAACTCCGGGAGAAGCTGGCCCGTCGCGATGACTTCGTGCTCCTGGACGTACGGACTCTACCGCAGCACCGCATGCGGCATATAAGAGCCGACAATACCGTGGTCATACCCCTCGGGGAGCTTCGTCGCCGGCTGGAAGAACTGCCTCGGGAAAAAGAAATCGTAGTCTACTGCGCCGCAGGCGTGCGCAGCTACGAGGCCCAGCGCATCCTGGAAGGAGCGGGGTTCCGGAGGGTGAGCTTTTTGGAAGGCGGGATGGCGGCCTGGCCGTACGAGGCCGAATGAGCCCGGACCCAAGACCAAGTAGCGCTCCCACGAAGGGTGCGGCCTTTTCGGCCGCACCCCTTTTCCTTTCCGGTTTACCCGCATTATACAATATGCAATAGGCGGCCTCAGCTGTACAGGCCGCTGCGGTAGGCACGCAGGTACCGGCCGCAGAAACGATCCTTCCCCAACAGGGCCGCCGAGGCGTAGAACAGCCGCATCAGGTCTTTATCCGTCGGGTCCAACAGATAGGCGTCCATGCCGCAGGTCATGGTCTGAACCAGGAAGGTCCGGTTGAGGAAGCGGCGGCCGGGCAGGCCGAAAGACACGTTGCTGAGCCCGCATATGAGGTGCACCCGGGGAAAGCTCTCTTTGAAGCGGCGGATGAACTCCAGGACCTCGACTCCGTGCTGGTCGTTGATGGATACCGGTTTCACCAGGGGATCGAGGTAAATGTCATCCTCTGCTACCCCCGCGCCACGCAGGCTCTCTACCAGCCACCTGGCGTTGCGCTCGCGCTCCTCCACGCTGTTGGGCATACCCTCATCGCTGATGCACAAGCCCACGATTTTGGCCTTATACTTGAGGACCAGGGGAAGCACGTCCTGGTAACGCTTCTGCTCGGCGGTAATAGAATTTATCATGGGGGTGGGCGTAGAAGCCAGGGCCAGACCGGCCTCCAGAGCCTGGGGGTTGGGGCTGTCGATGCAAAGCGGCAAATCCGTTACCCCCCTGACCACCGTTACCAGCCATTCCATAGCCTCTACTTCTTCACGGTCCGTTCCTATGTCTCCGCAGTTGACGTCCAGGTACTGTATCCCGGCCTCGGCCTGCCTGCGGGCCAGATCTTGAATGAAGGCTTCGTCCCGTGCCAACACCGCTTTCTTCACCGATTCGCGACTGGTATTAATGAGTTCACCGACCAGTAAGTACATGACCACACCACCCGCCTATAGTATTTTACTGTTCGGAGCTTACCATAGAGCCGATTTTGTCGTCAATTCCCTACGAACCCGCCCGTCCGGCCAGGTCCCCGGTCAATACGGGTAACCCCAGCATCCGGCGAGCATGGGGAAAAGCGTCGCGGGCATGGGGGAAGGCCATGGCGGCCAGGAAATGCTTCTGGAAATCCGGCTCCGCGGCCGTTTCCACAAATTCCACCTGTTGGGCCACCTGCACGGCCTCGGTGCGCTTACTGCGGTCAAACAGGGCTATCTGCGCCCCGTCACCGGCGGCGTTACCTACCGCCACTATGCGCTCCGGTTCACAGTCCGGTATCATGCCTATCATCAGCGCCCTCTCCCGGTCCAGATAGGTTCCAAAGGCGCCGGCAAGTACGATGCGGTCCACCTTGTCTACGCCCAGTTTCTGCATCAGAAATCGCGCCCCCACGTAAAGGGCAGCCTTGGCCAGCTGCACGGCCCGTACGTCCTTTTGGGTAACGGTGATGTCCTGCCCCAGGGCGGTTTCGGGAGCCCAGGCCAGGACGAACTCGGGCTGGCCGTCTTCGCCCTGGCGGATTCGGCTCGTCGCCAGCCGACGGTTAATCCGACCGTCGGGAAGCAGCACGCCCGCCCTAAACATCTCCGCCACCGCGTCCACTATGCCCGAGCCGCATATTCCCCGGGCTCCGGTATGGCCTATCTCGGGATACCACTCCTCCCGCCCTATGACCTTGTAGCCGACCTCCAGGGTGTGGCTATCGATCCTTACCTTTTCTATGGCTCCCGGCGCGGCCCGCATCCCGAAACGGATCTGCGCCCCTTCCAAGGCGGGGCCGGTAGCGCAGGACGTACACAGCAGCCGCCGCCGGTTGCCCAGGACTACCTCGCCGTTGGTTCCGATGTCGATTATCAGCCAGATCTCGTCTTCTTGGCGGTAGGGTTCCTCGGCCAGCAGAACGGCCACGTTATCCGCTCCTACGAACGCTGCTTCCAGAGGCAACAGGTGAGCTTTGGCTCCCGGCGCGATTTCGATGCCCAGATCGCGGGCCCTGAGATCCAGCGGGCCCTTTACCACAGGAGCAAAAGGAGCCTGCCCCACAAAACGGGGGTCCAGCCCACAGAGGATATGGTGCATGACCGTATTCCCTACCAGAACAATATCCAGCACCTCTTCGGAGCTGATACCCGCTTCTGCCACCATTTCGCGGATCAGCCCGTTTACGGCCTGCACCACCGCGTTCTGCATCTCTTCCAGACCCGAAGGACGGGAGGCGGCATACCCGACGCGCGACAGGATGTCCTCTCCGTAGCGCACCTGGGGGTTCATGGCCGACTTGCGGCCGACGGTCACCCCGCGCCCCAAATCGCAGAGGTAGGCGGCTAGGGTGGTGGTACCCACGTCCACGGCCACCCCGTAGGCCAGTTCTTTCCGACCGGGCTCTACGGCAATGATTTCCCGGTCCATCCATACGGTTACCGTAACCTTCCAGTTTTCCCGCCGCAGCGCCTCCGGCAGGGAGAGCAGGGCTGCGTAATCGATCTTCAGCTCCCCGCCCAGCCCGTATTGTGCTCGCAGCCCGTCCCGCAGCCGCTCGCAATCATCGCGAGGATCCCGAAGAGTCGGCGGACTCAGCTCGAGATAGTACTTGCGGACCGCCGGGTCAAGCCTGAAGGCCCTTTCCCGTCCGGTTTCCAGTATGACCTGGGGCGCAACGCGGCTCTTTTCGGGCACGTAAACCAGAACGTCGCCCTCGACCCGCGCCCGGCAGGCCAGGCGGTAGTCGTCTTGCAGCTCCCGGGCCTCAAGTTTTTGCTTCTCTTCTTCGGTAGGGGGCGTAAGGTGTGCGGGAGTGGAGGTAATGCCCAGCTTCGGGAAGAACCCGCTCTCAATCCGGAGCTTGCACTTGCCGCAGGTACCTGCGCCACCGCAGGCGCTTTCCAGCCCTACCCCAAGCTGCTGCGCCGCCTCCAGGAGGGTGGTGCCGGCCTTCACCTCACCTCGCCGACCGGAAGGCTGAAAGATTACCGTGTACGCCATCTCGGCACCTCCTGCGGCTTCAGTTACCGCGTCGACCACCGGCCGTGCCCGCCTGCTGCTCCAGCCTTTTCTGCGAGGCCTCGCGGTTGGCGGCCTTTTCCTGGTACATCTTCTCGTCTGCTCTTCGGTAGATCTCCTCCAGGGGTTCCTCGCCCGCCTGACACGTAGCCCAGCCCACGGACAAGAGAAGCGGGACTTCCTTCCTCAGGGCGTTGTAGGCCTCGGCCGCGCGCTGGATTCGGTGGACGATTTCCCGCGCAGCTCGCTCGTCCGTCCGCGGGAGCAAGACGGCAAATTCGTCCCCGCCTACCCGGGCCAGTATGTCCGAACGGCGCAAGGTGCTCTTCAATACTTCGGCGCAGGCCACCAGCATTTCGTCCCCCTTGGCGTGACCCCAAGTATCGTTAATGATCTTGAGCCCGTCCATATCCGCTACTAGAATTGTCAAGGGAAATTCCCTGCCGGCGCCAAGCCTTTCCATTTCCTCTCGGAAGAAAGCCCGGTTGTACAGCCCGGTGAGTGAATCGTGGGAGACAAGGTAACGCAGCTCTTCCTCGTAGCGCCGCCTCTCGGTAACGTCGAGAATGCTTACTACCGCTCCCCCAACCTTGCCCTTTTCATCCCTGACGGGCGAGGCGCTTACCTGGCAGTACCTGCCTTCCTCGTAACTCAGTTCGGCGGTACACGGCAGACCGGTATCCATGGCAGAAAGAGCCGGGCAGCCTTCGCAAGGCGCCTCATGCCTTTGCAGAACCTGGTAACACTTGGCACCGATAAGATAGTAGGGATCGGCACGGGCTGCCTCGGCGGCGGCCCGGTTAGCCCATATGATGTGCAGTTCCCGGTCCACAAAGATTACCCGTTCGGTTAAGGTGTCGAGGATCAGGGACTTCTCGGCCGTAAGCCTTTCCAACTCCTCTTCCAGAACTCGCCTTGGAGTAATATCGTTCAGGAAATGGAGGACGGCCGGGCGGCCTTCCCAATCCACTGCCACCGAGTTGGCCTCCGCCCACCTCACCTCTCCGCCCTTGGTCAGAATGCGGAAGCGGAATCCCAGCAGAGCCTCCCCAACAGCCAAAAGGTGGGCGTACTCCCGGCGGACGGCATCCAGATCCTCCGGGTGAACCAGTTCCCCGAAGTTCCGACCTATCATTTCCCCCTCGGTGTACCCGGTATATCGTAGGGCCGCACGGTTGACCAACCGAATCCGCCCGTCCTGTACCACCACAATGCCTTCGGCGGCGTTTTCCACCACCTCTTGATACCGCTTTTCCCGTTCGCGCAGAGCTCCCTGGTACTCCTCGATACGCCACAGCATTCGGCCCAGCTCCTTGGACAGCACGGCCAGTTCGTCGTTGCCGCCTACCTCCAGGAACTCCCTGGCCAGCCCGGGGTCAGGAGCGGCCTCCGCCACCTTTCGGGTCAGCCGGGTGAGGCGGCTCAATACGCTGCGGTCCAGCCATACCCAGGTGATGGCAAAAGAAGCCCCCACGGCCAAAAGCAGTAATAACTGCAAGATCCGACGGGTAAGCCTCACGATCCTGAGGGCGGTACGCTCGGAGTTGACCTGTAGGACCAGTCGCGGTTGCCCGAATACGTCGCGCATGGCCACCAGACTGGCCGTTTCCTCTTCGGAGACCGGGAGGGTATAGAACACCTGTCCGGTAGCCAGTTGCCCTCGAGGCGGAAGACCTGCTACCTCCTCGGCGCTAAAGGCGCGTACCGAGAGGGTCAGCCGGGTCAGCGAGGCCAGGCGCTCGACCAATTCGGCTTCGAACAGTCTGGCCATAACCACCACTCCCTGAGGAGAGGAACCCGCCGTTGCAGGAATGGGAACCGCGGCCACCAGTACCGGGCCCACCGAAGTTACTGCCACTCCTTTTAGCTCGCCGCTTTCTGGTCGCGTCCACAGGATTTGACTAGGGAGGCTCAGTTCTTGCCCGGTACGGGGATCCAGACCGCGCGCGTAGACCACCCGGCCCCAGGCATCAATCAGAACCAGAAACTCAATGTCCAGACGGGAGAACACGCTCTGGTCAAGGGCAACCTCCAGTTGCCCCGGATTACCACTCTGCACGTAAGCGGCCACATCCCCACGCGCGGCCCAATCCTTAGCCACGGTCTCCAGGGCGGAGGTCTCTTTTTCCAAAGCGAGGAACGCGCGCTCCAGGTCTCTTTTGGCGGTCTCCTGTTCGATGAGCCCGACCATTCGCTCGGCGGCTCGGTCAAAGAGAAAGAAGAAAAGGAAAGAACCTAAGGCGAAGACCCATACTACCGCCATTACCGCCTTGATTCTAAGCCTCAACCGTCCCACCCCTCGCCGCAGGCGGAACCGCCGTCGGTGTAACCGTTATATTCTTCAAGTGCCGCTACACTTCCTTCCTCTGGGTTGCACACCGCGCGTCACCCCTGGTGGTAGTCGAAGGCCGGGTGCCCACCGGTCACACTCCGCCTGCGTTGAGCTTGGCGCCCAGGTCGCCTGGCTAAAGCAATCGCGACCAGAGGCTAGGAAGACCGGTGCGAGACAAGCCCGTCCAACTATTGACAGCAGAACTAGATAGTGTTATATTGAGAGTAGTGAGTAACGTATGTATTTGTATCCATAGCCCCACAACGCAGGATTGCTGCCGGGCGCAGAATAGGCAGGTAAACACGGGTTCCAGGGGTGATTGCGTTGAAGTGGGCTAAGTGGATTCTCCTGATCCTCGGAATTCTGGTAATCATCGTTCCCTTCTGTGTAGGCACCTCGGCCAACCTGGGGGCCTTGCTGGCCAACATCGTTCTAGGCGTCTTGGTGGTCGTGTTCGGTTTCCTTCTGCCAGCCCCGGGTGGGAAAGAAGAGAGCGGCAAAGCCGCCAAAGCCTGATTAAGAACCTATAACTACGGCCTGCATTCTCGCGCCCGGCTTCTTGCCTCGAATTCCCAGGGGCGGAGGGTCATACCTCCGCCCCTGGTCATATGCCCCAGCGTTATCCCGTTGTTCCGCTTCAACCCTAACCTAAGCGGGCATTAAGTATCTCTGCCGCCCGCGCGGCGGTATCTCCCACCACCTTGGCGCAACGATCCTTCTGGGCGTCACTCCACATGGGCTGGCCGGAGGCGACGAACCAGTGCCACAGAGAGAAGCTGCACAACGGAGAATAGGCTTTCGTGGCCGGCTGGTTCTTGACCTTGCAGTAGGCCTCGTGCTTGTCCGTGGGCAGCTTGGTAGTGCAGTACCACTCGAACAGTTCGGTGATGGGGCCAAAGCAGGCCGGAGGCCCGGTATTGGGATCGCTCAGCAGGCTGATCACCGCCGCGGCGCCGTTAAGGGCTCCGCAGGTGGTGCCCAGCCCGGCGACGCCGCCCGCCCCGTACACGAACATCAGCTCGGGCAAGGCTGTCCAGGGATAGCCCACCGCTTCCCTCAGGGCAAGGATAAGGCCGGCAGCTCCCCCGTACATGCAGTTGTTAATGCGGGAACACTCTTCGTATCCCTTGCGCCGCACCACTTCCGGATCGAGCCTCTTGTACGGCCAGGGCAGGGGCGGCAGGGCTGCCTGTCCGGGCTGCGCGCCGGCCACGGTCAGCGTCCTCGTGGCGCCGTCCCAGGCCACGGTGGCGCCCAAAGCCTCGGCTACCGGCCGCACCGGAGCCACCACGGTTCCGTTTACCAGGTTGGCAGGAACCGGCCCCGTGACCTTCTTGCCGTTTACGATCAATTCAACCGTTTCTCCGGCCATCGCCACCCCCGGAATACCCATGCTCAACACACTCCCCCCCGCGATTGCGGCCGTTGTGGCCAGCATGCCGGCACTGGCGAGAAACTCTCGCCGCGAAAGCCCCTGTTTCTCGTCGCTCACCTGCACGCCTCCTCTCTAGTTTTATACATTTTAAATACTATTTCAACATGGGGATTCCTCCCCATGCCCCCACCCTCATCCACCGGAGGCAGGGGGAATAATGAGCAGGGTGTCCCCTTCCTTCAGGGTGGTGTCAAGACCCTGATAGGGAGCCAGATCCCGACCGTTCAGTACCCACCGGAAATGGCGGTAGGGCTGGCCGCTGGCGGGGTCAATAAGCTTTTTCTCCAGCTCTTCACCCCGCAGTCTCACCAGCACCTCCACCGCCTCCCTCACGGAGGCTCCGGAAGGCACCTCTACCTCCGTCTGGAAGCCTCCCAGTACGGGCACCAGGTCGAGTATGGTCTGCACCTTTATTCTCATCGTCCCCCTGCCCCCTCTGCGGGCGTACGGTGACTAGGAGAGTTTCTCCAGATCCCTCGCCGCTTCTTCCAGCCCCAGCTCCAGCAGTTTGGCGCGCGTGGGCCGGCCGGTGCTCTTATCCCATCCCCGGGCCTCGTAGTACTCGTCAAGCATCCGGTCCAGGTCTTCCCGGGCAATGCGCTGGCCCGCAGACGCTCCTGCCTTGACGGGCTCCTCCATCAGCCGCCGGGGCACGGTGTCGTCCGCCCTGCCGAAGCCCTCGCGCGCGTTAAACATGCGGGCAAGATTGTTCACCCGCTCGCCCACCCGCATCACCTCTTCGGCGGTGAAGGAGAGACCTGAGGCAGTACTTACCAGGTTCGCGGTGTTCTCCAGGGCTATGTCCACTACCGCCTGGTCCAGAAGGAAGGCGCACATGGTGGGGCAGTCGCAGGTGGCGGTGCGAACGTCCTGGTTCCACTTGCATAGCCGGCCCTTGCCCTCGTAGGCAAAGCGGTCTACGGGCTCGGGCACCGGAACTCCAAAGATTTCCTGGAAAGCATACCCCCGATTGTGGTCGGCGCCGGTGTAGGAGGTGATGTAGTTGAGACCGTGCGCCTTGGCGCCGCGCACGTCGTAGGCCGGAAGCTCAAGGCCCTTGATGTGCAGGGCGTAAGCCTCCGAACCCCTCCCTATACGCTGGGAGGCCAGCCGGGTTCCGTCGGCCAGGACGTCCCCGAAGCCTTCCCGGAAGGCCATCTTCCGGAGCATTTCCATTACCGCCCGGTGGTTACCGAAGTTGAGCTCCAGGCCGTCAGCTTCCTGCCGGCTGATTATGCCCCGCTCGTAGAGCTCCATGGCAAAGGCGATGGTGACTCCGGCGGACATGCTGTCCAGCCCGTATTCGTCCGCCCAGCGGTCGGCGGCGATTATGGCCGGTATATAGTCTACGCCCACGTTGGTACCCAGAGCGTAGATGGTTTCGAATTCCGGCCCTTCGGTGAGCAGACCCGCATACTCCCCACTCCTGACCAGGCGCACCTGACTGCACCCAACCGGACAGCCGTAGCAGTGGGCGCGGTCCACCGTGTAGCGGTCGTGGGCTTGGAAGCCGACCCGCTCCAGGGGGTTGAACACGCCGGTTTCGGCCCAGTTCTTGGCCGCCAGGATGCCCAGCACCGAGGTGGCGTCTACGGCGATGGAGGTGCCCCCTTTGGCAAAGGCGGAATACAGAGACGGGCTTTCGCGCATCCGCCGGTTCAGGTTGCGCACCCCGGCCATAAATCCTTCCCGGTCGTGGATGGGCACTTCCTGCGTGCCCCGGACGGCGATGGCCTTGAGGTTCTTGCTTCCCATCACCGCCCCCACCCCTTTGCGGCCGGCGGCACGGCGCTCGTTAATGATGGCGGCCATGCGGGAAAGCTTCTCTCCGGCGGGCCCGATGCAGGCTACCCGCGTGTTGAGGTCGCCCACTTCCTCTTTGATGAATAGCTGGGTATCGGTGGTGAGCAGGCCCCAAAGCCGCTCGGCGCTACGGATGCGCACCTCGCCGTCCTTGATCTGCAGGTAGACGGGTGCTTCCGAAGACCCTTCTACGATAAGGGCGTCGTACCCGGCAAACTTCAGCTCCGCCGGAAACTGCCCCCCGGTAAGGGCCATGCCTACCGCTCCGGTGAGCGGCGACCTGGTTACCACCGCCATCCTGCTCGCGCAGGGAGCGCCGGTTCCGGTGAGCGGACCGGGTACGAAAATGAGCGGGTTTTCCGGAGCGAGAGGATCTACGCCCGGAGCCAGCAGGTCATAAAGGAGCTTGATGCCCAGTCCGGCTCCCCCGATATAGTTCTTCGCCAACACGGGGTCGAGATCTTCCACCTTCCACTCACGGCGGGAAAGGTTGACCCGCAGGACCTTGCCGGTATACCCTCCCTTGAGTTCTCCCATCCTCTGTTCGCCCTCCTTCCCGAGTAGAGGGGTTAGGAGTAGTTCCGGTAGGCTTTCCGAAGCACCTCGCCTGCTATCTCCGGCGTAAGCGGCCGGGGCACAAAATTGGCAGTATCGTCCTTCATGATGCCCGGCACGATTTCCAGCAGTGCGGCCTCGCTGATCTGAAGCTGCCCAAAGGTGGGAATCCCGACCTGCCGCCGTAAGGAGGCAATGGCCGCAGCCACCTTCTCTCCTACCGCCTTGGCGGGAAGATCTGCCGGCATGTCTACCCCCATCGCCCGTCCTACTACCCTGACCTTGTCCGGAACCGCTTCGGCGGCAAACTCCACCACCTCCGGCAAGGCTATGGCGCAACCCACCCCGTGGGGCACGTGGAAGCGCGCCCCCACCACGTGGGCAATGGCGTGGCCCAGGTGGGGCAGGGCGTCGTTGAAGGCAATGCCGGCCAGGGTGGCCGCCAGGCTCATGTTGGTCCTGGCCTCCATATCCGCTCCGTTGCTGACCGCGGCCGGCAGGTAGCGGCAGATCAAGGATATAGCTCGCTCGGCCAACACGTCGGAGAAGGGATTGGCCAGAGCCGAGGTGAGAGCCTCCACGGCGTGGGCGAGGGCATCCATTCCCGTAGCCGCAGTGAGCGAGGGCGGCATGCCGGCGGTTAACTCGGGGTCCACTATGGCCAGACTGGCCTGACAGTACGGGCCGATAACTCCTATCTTGCGGTTGTTCTGGGTATCGGTAACCACGGAGATGGCGGTAACTTCGCTGCCGGTTCCGGAGGTGGTGGGAATGAGAACCAGTATCTTGCCCGGATTGGGAGCCACGTTGACGCCGAAGTACCGCGAAATCGGCGGGGGATTGGTAAGCAAGACGTTTACCCCTTTGGCGGTGTCCATGACGCTGCCGCCGCCCACCGCTACCAGGCCGTCCACCCCTATCCGCCGGGCGAGCTCTGCGGCCTCTTCGATGAGGTGATCGGGCGGATCCGGCGGCACCCGGTCAAACAGCGTGACCTCCAGGCCGGCGGCCTCGAGATCCTGCACCATCCGTTCGGCTATGCCGGCCTTGCGTATTCCCTGATCGGTCAGGAACAGTACCTTCTGACACCCCAACCCCTTGACCCTGGCACCCGTTTCTTGACTGGCACCCACCCCAAATAGAATCGGTGAGGTTCTGGAAATGAGCTGCGCCATTGGTAGTATCGTCCTCCCTTAGACAGTAATACCAACCTGCTTCCCGCTTCCCTTCTCCTGCTTGCCCCACCCCTTTCCTCGCCACTCCTGGCACGGAAGACCCGCCCCCGGCTCTTGATTGCGATCACGGTTCTCCCCTCGACCATCCTCCGTGCCGGAACGCCGTTCGTTTTGTTTGTCCATATGTTGCTATTATTATAACCGGTGGTTAGAAAGCAGTAAAGAGATTACCGACTCTTTGCTAAGTTCTCCGTTGCCAACCGGTCTGAAGCCTTACCGCCGCGGCCGTCTTCTCCGGCGTGGCTGCCACGGTGCTACCCGAAGCCAGGCCGGAGGTAGCGATTCGCGGCGTGCAACAGCCGATCGGCAGCGCCCGGCGGCGTCTGGCTCATAACTAGAACAGGTTTTCTTCCTGCGCCCAAGCGGGAATATAGCGGTAGTACTCAAGGGGATAAGTTTTCCTTAATCCTTCATAGGTAGCCTTAACCAGTTCAACCCGGTTGCCCTTTCGAAATAGCTTGACCAGCTTCTCCTCCTCCAGCCCGGCGAGCACCGCCTCCAGTTCCCCGCGCTGCTCCTCTGCCACCCCCAGCCGGGCCCGCAGGTCTTCTACGGGCACATAGAGCCCGGGGTTCACCGCGTAATCCTCTGCCAGGACCTGTAGTACCGCCGGCCCGTCAACCCTCCCGGGTCCCGGTGGCATCGCTGCGGCCGGCAGGGGCACGCGCAGCCGTTCGTCGCGGCAACGGTGCTTCATTATCAGTTCGTCGGCCATTTCTTTAAGGCCCAGGCGGAAGATGAGCAGCTTCATGGCTTCCGAGGTGCCGCCGGCGATTTCGTGAATCTTCGCTTCCCGCAGAAGTCTTTCCAGGGGGTAGAACTTGGTAACCCCGTCTCCGCCCATCACCTGCACGGCCTCCAGTGCCACCTGCGTCAACATCTCCGTGGTGGCCAGCTTGCTTACCGAACACTCTACCGCCGCTTCCCAGCCCAAATCCAGCAGGTAGGCGGCGTAGAAGGCGGAAAGCCGGGCCAGCCTTAGCTTGCCAAGCATTTCGGCAATCTTCATCTGATTGGCGGGCAGTTCCAAGGTGGGGCGGCCGAACTGTATCCGCCGGCGGGCATAAGGCACCACTGTGCGCAGGCACTCGCGGATGCAGCAAGCTGCCTGAACCGCACAGAGGGCCCGCTCGTAGTTGAAACCGGTCACCATGAGCTGCCAGCCCTGTCCCTCTTCGCCAATGCGGTTGGCTGCCGGCACGCGCACTTCCTCCAGGTGCAGGGAGCCGTTATAGGTGTTGTCCAGGCCAATCAGCTCGTTTATCCGTTCCACCCGAAATCCGTCCATGCCTTTCTCTACGATGAACCCGGTAAGGTGCCGGTAACCCCGGATGTCGTCCGGGTCGTCGCTGGTCCGTGCGTACAGCATGTAGCGGCTGGCCACTCCGGCTCCGGTTACGAATCGTTTCTTACCCGTAATCACATAGTAGTTGCCATCCCGCCGGGCCACGGTCTCCATTCCGGCCACATCGGTGCCGGCGAAAGGCTCCGTGGCCGCCACCGCTCCCAGTTCTCCGGCGGCCACACGGCGAAGGAACCTCTTCTTCTGCTCCTCGGTGCCGAACTTCTCTATCTGGTGCACTCCGCCCAGCATGCTGGCGCCAAAGGCCCCCATTCCCGCTCCGGGAAGTCGGAACACTTCTTCGCCCACGATAGCGGTGCCGGTCACGCCCAACCCCATTCCGCCGTACTCCTTGGCGATGCCGGCACCGAAGTAGCCCCGCTCCGCCAGAACGCGCACGACATCCCAGGGAAACTCCCGCTTCCACCAGGCCTCCTCGGCTCGGGTAACGAGCTCGTCTACTACGTGCTTTACCTCCTGCTTCAGTCGCCGGTGTTCTTCCGACCACCAGGGAAAGGCCTCCATGCACAGATCCCCCTCGTGGATTTGCGGTTTGTCCCATGGTGAGAATTCTCGTCCTGGCCGCGAAAACCTCCCACTCGGGGCGATTACCGGCGGGCCAAGGGGGGGGGTAGGCAGATCAGGAGCGGGAAGGGGGAGGTCGAAGCAACAGCGACCCCGCCAGTCCCAGAGCCGAAAGCGCCGCCGCCAGGAGGAAAGCCCAGGCAAAGGTCCGGGTGGCATCTGCCAGGGATCCGGCCACGGCAGGTCCCAAGGCCTGCCCGATTCCGAAGAACACGGTCACAAAACCCAACCCGGCCGGGGCCAGCCGGGGCCCGACGAAGTCGCCGCTGGCAGCGGCCATTATGGTGGGGATGCCGGCAAAGCTCAGGCCGTAGAGGATGGCGGAGAAGCATAAGACCGACGTAGTGCGGGAAAAGGCAAATGCGAGGTAGGCTATCATGAGGGCCAGATAAACCAGGGCCAGGCCGTACCGGCGCCCCAGATAATCCGAAACCCTGCCCCATAGGCCGCCGGAAATGATGCTGAGACCTCCCACCAGCGCCCACAGGGTGCTGACCCGACCTAACGGCCAGCCGATCTCATTGTTCAGGTAGGCGGCGAAAAAGGTCATATATATGACGTAAGAAAACCCGTACGCCAGGTATACAAGACCCAAGTGCCAGAGTCCCTTCTCACGGTAAGGGAAGCCGTTCACGGTCGTAGCTCCCGGGCCATTGCCCGGGTCAGGGCCTGCACCGGACCCCACCGGCTCCATTCCCGCTTCTTCCGGGGAACTCTTTAGGAAGCCGTAAGCTATCGCGCTGACGGCCAAAGCCAGGCCGCCCAGGTAGTACCACGCAAAACGCCAGCCCGCCGCGTCGTGGACCCGAATAATGAGCGGCACCAAAACTGCGCCCAGCATCGTTCCCAGGCCGACGCCGCCGGCCACGATGCCCGTGGCCACACCGCGGTACCGCGCGGTGAACCAGGCCGAGCCCAGGGCCATGGCCGGTACGTACGCCCCGCCGTTGCCCACTCCGGTCAACAGACGCATAACGAAGGCCCAGGGGAAACTCCTGGCCAGCCCGGTAAGCGCCATGGTCGTTCCCATGAGCGCCAGGGACAGGGAGATCACTCGCCGGCTGCCGTAACGAGTTGCCAGGAAGCCCCCGACCAACGAGAAGAATACGTAGCCGACGAAATTGCCCGTCCCAAGCAACCCCGCCTGCGTATAGGTCAGGCCCAGCCCCGCCTTCATCGGCGGCAGGATAAGCGTAAAGGACATGCGGCCCAGCCCGTGAGAGGCCATGGTGGCCAGCATGCCCAAGAGCATCATCGTCCAGCCGTAGTGCAGTTGAATCACCCCCACGGGACCGAAACCATTGGGAAGGGACCCGGCAGCGGCCAAGTCGTCAAGCTCCCACTCCGGATCCCTCCCCCAGGCGGGCTCCGCTTGGAGAAGCCGGTCAAGGCTACGAGGCCCGGAGTTTGCGCCGCTCTTCCGATCTCAACTCCCGGCGCAGGAGCTTACCCGTCTTGGACTTGGGCAGCGTATCCCGGAATTCAACATGCTGCGGCACCTCAAAGGGAGCCAGCCTTTCCCGGCACCAGCGCACCAGGTCGTAGGCCGTGGTGCCCCGCGCTCCTCCCTTCAGCACCACAAAAGCCTTGATGGTTTCTCCGGTCTCCGCGCCGGGTATACCTACCACGCAGGCCGTGGCCACCGAGGGGTGTTCCTGGAGCACGCGCTCAATCTTTGAGGGCGCAATCCGGTACCCTTTATGTTTGATAACGTCAACCGACCGATCCACAAAGAAGAGTCTCCCCTCGCGGTCCCGGCTGACCAGGTCGCCCGTACGATACCATACCTTACCGTCAATGGTAACGAACTGCTCGGAGGTTTCCTCCGGCTTGTTCCAATAGGAGGTGACCATGGTTTCCGAGCGCACCAGAAGTTCACCTACTTCCCCAACCTCAACCGGGGTAAGGGTCTCCGGGTCCGCCACTCTGACCTCCCAGTAGGCTAAGGGCCGTCCGATGCCGGCCTCCGGTCCCTCCTCGCCGGGCAGGGTGAGCGAAATGGGCCCGCAGGCTTCGGTGGTGCCGTATGCCTGGTACAGCGGTCGGCCCACCTTCTCCACCCATTCTCGCTGTACCTCGGCCGGCAGCACGTCGCCGCTGGACAGGCAGTATTGCAGGCAGCTGAGGTCGTACTGATCCCGTCTCTCGTGCCGCAGGATCATCTGGAAGAGCGTGGGAGTCCCGAAAATGGTGGTGGCGCGGTACCGGACGATATGGTCGAAAAGGGCATCCAGGTTCATGCGGGGCAGCAACACCAGTGTCTCTCCGCTCAACAGGGCCCCGAACCCCACTACCTGGCCGAACACGTGGCATAGCGGCGTTCCTTGAATTACCGTATCCTTTCCCCTGGGTACTATCAACTCGCTCGCCTTCCTCTGCTCCGACGTACTTCTCAGTAGGAGGGCATGGGTCACCGGCACGCCCTTGGGGTAGCCGGTGGTCCCATCGGTGTAGACTATTTCCGCCAGGTCCTGGACTCCGGCCGAGTCTTCGGGAACAAAAGGTTTCGCTTCCTGCTTCCAGTGCAGCAGATCCTTCAGCCGCAGGACATTGGTCTGCAAGGCTACCCGCCCGGACGGCAGTCTGTCCATCAGCCGCCCCAGGCCCCGTTTCCACCAGGGCAGCAAATCGGCCAGATTGCTAACCACCACTTTCACGGATGGGGCCTCGCCGAGGATCTGGGCCACGTAGCCGTAGTTGGTATCCGCACAGAAAACGAACTTCGCCTCGCTGTCCACCACTATATATTCGAGTTCCCGGTAGCTGTAGTAATGGTGAACCGGCACCGCCACGGCTCCTACCTTCTGCAGTGCCAGCCAGACGATTATCCATTGGGGACAGGTAGGGAGGTATATCACCGCCCGATCCCGGGGCCTCAGGCCCAGGTCGGCCAGGGCCCTGGCCAGGATGGAGCACAAGCCCTCCAGCTCGGCATAGGCAACCGATTCTCCGAGGTATACCAGCGCCGCCTTACGGGGCGCCTCTCTGGCCACCGCCTCAAAAGCATCGTAGACCGAAGGTGAATGAGCCATTGCCAAACCCTCCCTTCCTACCACCCGAGATAGGCCGCTTTCACTTCGGGATTGTCCAGCAGTTCCTCGCGCGTTCCGGCCAACACCAGATTCCCGTTCTCGATCACGTACCCGCGGTCAATTACCGGCATCAGGGGGCGGGCATACTGTTCCGTGACCAGCACCGTAATACCTTGCTCTCTGATATTCCGGATACCCCTTACTACTTCGCTTTGAATGGCCGGACTGAGCCCGAGCAAAGGTTCGTCCAGCAATAACAGCCTGGGACCGGCCACCAGCGCCATCCCGATGGCCAGCATCTGCTGCTCGCCGCCGCTCAGCATGCCGGCCCGTCTGCCTTTCAGGTCCTTCAACCTGGGAAACAGCGAGAAGACCAGTTCTATCCGCTCGCGAACGGCAGATCGGCTTTGAAGGTAGCCGCTGATCTTCAGGTTCTCTATAACGCTGCTCTCCCGAAAGACGGGGTGTCTTTCCCGGCAGAGAACGATCCCCCGCTTCACCCGGTGCACCGGCGAGGCTTCCAGGATGTCCTCCCCCTCGAATTGGAGTTCCCCGTATATGGCTATCCTTTCTCCCCCTCTGCGCTGCTCCCGGTACCTTAAGTGCTGGAGTATGCCGGAGATCACGAGCATGAGGGTGCTCTTCCCCGCGCCGTTGGGTCCGAAAACCCCCACCACTTCGCCGTGGTCCACCCGCAGGCTCAGCCGGTTGAGGGCCAGGGCGTTCTCATAGAACACCGTCAGGTTCGTTGCCTCAACCACCAAGGCCCACCTCGCTTCCCATGTACGCCTCCCGTACGTGCTCCATCTGCATTACTTCCTCCGGGGTGCCCTCGGCAATCTTCCGGCCGAAGTTCAGCACTATTACCCGGTTGACCACCTGGAAGAGTTCCTTCAGCCGGTGCTCTACCATGAGCAGCGTCCTGCCCTCTCTCCGCAGCCGCTCGATCAGGGGGATCACGCCGGCAACCTCGGAAACGGTCATGCCGGAGAACAGCTCGTCCAGGATGAGCAGGTCGGGCTCAAGGGCCAGGCACCTCGCCAGTTCGAGCCGCTTCAGGTGCCCGTGGGGAAGACTTCCCGCCGGCTTTTCCGGCACCAGGGAGTCGCGGTCGAACCCCACCTCCTCCAACAGGCGGATGGCCGTCTCCCCGCGATGCCCGTATCTTCCGCCTTTCAGCTTGCTTGCCCGGGCAGAGTACAGGGGTACTACCAGGTTCTTGTAAGCCGGCAGGTGATAGAAAGGTTTGGCCATTTGAAAGGTGCGGGCCATCCCCAGACTGACCCGGCGATAGGGGGGCATTCCGGTAACGTCGGTTCCCTTAAAATACACCCTCCCGGAAGTGGCCCGGACAAATCCGGTGATGAGGTTGACGAGGGTGGTCTTGCCGGAGCCGTTGGGCCCGATGATGCCCACCGCCTCTCCCGGGCGCAGCTCAAACGAGACTCCGTCTACCGCCCTTACCCCTCCGAAGTTCTTACGCAGTTCGACGATCTGCAAGATCGGCACCTGATCCATCCGACCACGCTACCTCCTCTACCGGGACGACCCGCTGGAACTGGTGATACTTGCGCTGCAGGAAACGCAAAAGCCCTTCGGGAACGCCCACCGCGAACACCACCAGAATGATGGCGTATACTACCATGCGCAGCGTGCCGAAGCTCCTCAGCACTTCGGACAGGGGGGTAAGAATAAAGGCTCCAAGCACCGGCCCCACCAGCGTACCGGTACCCCCCACTACCGCGCTGGCCAGGGGGAGAAGGGAATACTCCATGGCAAAAGCCGGCATCCCTACGAACTGGTAATGATGGGTAAGCAAGGCCCCTCCCAGCGTACCGGGCAGAGCAGCCAGGAACACCGCCTCAACCTTGAATTTGGTAAGGCTTATGCCCGAGGCCAGTACCACCCGGTCGTTGGCGTTGATCCCCTGCAGTACCATGCCGTAGTCGGATTCTATTAGACGCCGGTAGGCAAAGGCAAAGAACAGCACCGCCGCTATACCCAGATAGAGTTCCAGTGTGAAATTGGGTAATGGATCCAGGCCGCTCAGCCCCTCGGTTCCGCCCAGGATCTTGGTAGCCTCGATCAGCCGGGAGAACACCAGGGGGAGTGCCAGCGTAATCAGGCCGAAGTAAATGCCCCTCAGACGCAATACCGGCGTAAGCAGTGCCGTGCACAGAGCGGCACCGGCTACGGTGGCTATGGGTATGCAGACCCCGGGAGGCCAGCCGAACTGGTGATTGAGATACCCGGTCATGTAGCCGCCAACCCCGAAGAACAGTGCCTGGCCTAACGAGGGCAAACCGGCTACGGCGAGAACGTCCCAGCTCACCGCCAGCAGAGAAACGACCAGGGTAATGAGCAGGACCTTCATCCAGTAGACGCCTATCAGGGGTTCCAAAAACGGGGCTATCAGCAGAGCGATTACCGCCAGCGCCCGAGGCCCCAGGGCGTATACCAGGTCCCGTAAGGAGGCCAATGCGTAGATATCTTCGGTCCTGACCTTTGCGCCCCGGTCCAGCCTTTCCTTACGATACGGCTGCAATTTACACCCTCTCCTCCAGTTCCTTGAATTTGCCCAAGATGCCTGAGGGCTTGAAGATCAGTACCCCGATTATGGCTACCAGGTAGACTATTTCCATCCAGTGGCTGCCCACGAAGGTCGAGACCAGTATCTGGGCGTACCCCAGAAGCAGACTGGCCAGCGCCAGCCCCACCAGGCTTTCCAGCCCCCCCAGGACGGAAACCGCCAGGGCTATCACCAGGATGTCGTATCCCAGATTGACGGTGATGAGCCCCATGGGAAGCAGAGTGACGGCCGCAATGGCTGCCAGTGCCCCTCCCAGAGCCATGCTCACCGTGGCCGTCCAGTTGGGCTCGATACCGACGCTGAGGGCGGTCAGTTCGTCCTGGGCCATGGCCCGGAGCGCCAGCCCCAGCCGCATGTGGTGCGAGAAAAGGAATAGGGCCAGCAACAGCAACGCCCCAATAATAACCACGCAAAGCCGCTGGTAATCAAGGGAGACGCCGAGGATTTCAATTCCTCCCTTAAGGAAGGGCGGCAGACTGAACTCGTAGGTGATGAAGCCCCGCCAGCGGAAAAACTCCACTATGCACACCAGGATACCGTAAGTGGATACCACTTCGGACCACGTAGTACCCTTGATCGGCCGGATCACCCCCCGATAAAGGAGGGCGCCGCAGGTTGCCACCACCAGGATGGCCAGCACAATGGATACGACCAACGGGAGATCAAGACGTTTCAACAGTATCCAGGTGAGGTAGCCGGCGATTATATAGAGCCCGCCGTGTGCCAAGTTGGCGATGCCGCTAAGGCCGAATACCAGGCTGAATCCCAGGGCGGTGAGGAGTATTACCAGGCTGTTCACCAAACCGTAGATCAAGGCGCTCTCGATCATGCCGACCCACTTCGCCTCCCCGGCAGTAATATGCGGGGAGCGGGTGCGGGCTTTCCGCACCCGCTCCCCCGGACCCTTACTTCATGTAACTGGGAAGCTCGATCTGGCCTTCGGCCACGGACGGAGGATAGACGGGCACCCGCACGCCGGGAGCTTTCCACTGGAAAGCTCCGCCAATAGCTCCCTCCTTGGGATCCAGTGCGTATATCGCCTGATGGTCATTGCCGAACTTGATCTTGCCTATGGTGCCTTCCATGTCGGTCTGCTGCAGAGCGCTGCTGACGGCATCCGGGTCAAGCGATCCGGCGCGCTCTATGGCGGCCGCTACCATGTAAACCGCATCGTACGAGGCGCCTACGCCGTGATCGATCATCTTGCGGGCGCGCTCTTCCCCGTACTTCTTGGTGAAACTCTCGACAAAGGCAACGGACTTGGGCGCAGCCTTTACGGGAACGGAACCGTATTCTTCTACCGCGCAGACAACCCCCTCGATCTCGCCCTGGAACACGTCCCACGCCTCCTGGGGAACCAGCGGCGCCAGACGACCGACGATAAGCGCCGGCACCTTCATGGACCGCGCCTGTTTGACCAGAATGGCGCATTGGGGCATGTCGAACACCGGAATTATTACCTGGGCCTTGCCCTGCAGGGCCTTGGAGAGCGTAGCGGAGAAGTCAGAAGCACCAACCGGATAGGCGTCGTACCCGACCACCGTCCAGCCGTGTTCCTTTAGCCAACCCTCCACTGCCTTGCCGGTGCCCTGTGCCCAAAGGGTATCCTGAATTACCAGGTAGGCGCTCTTGAAGCCGAACTGCTGGTTGATGTTCTCCAGCAGCCCGCCCAAATACTGGGCCATATGGGCGGAATTGCTGCCGAGACGGAAGAAGTACTTGCCCTTCTCCGGCTCCGACAAAACCTTTTCTTCAAACTTGGTGCTCTTGGCGATGTTAATAATATAAGGAATCTTATACTTGGGTATCAGGTCCATGGAAGCCAGAAGAACCTCGGAACGGAAAGCTCCCGAAACGATAACGTGTGGCTTCTTCTCGGTGATGATCTTTTCCAGAGCGGCCAAGGCATCACTCACCGGAACCCCGGCCTCGTGCTCGCGGGTATCGATAGAGATTATCTCTATCGGCCTCTTGGTTCCACCTACCGAGATCCCGCCCTGAGCGTTGATCTCCTCAGCAGCCAGTTGAGCCGCCCTCAAGCTATCCTGGCCCTCACTTGAACCCAAGGCGGTAACCACCGCCATAACCACCGGCTCCGCCTGCCCGGAGGGCTGCGCCGCCTCCTTTTCGCCTCCGCCACAACCGGCCAGACCCAAGAGGAACAATCCTGCAAGGATTAAGCAGAACACTGCCGAGTTTCTTCTACTCGCGAGTCGGATCATGCAAGGGCCTCCCTTCTCAAGTCTTATCGGCCAAACGAATTGCCTCTCGATCTGCTATGACATTCTCACCCCCATTCGCGAATTCCATACGATTAAAGCATTCTAGTATCAATTCTGTCAACAACCGCACTGCCTTCAATATTGGCTCAAATCGACCCCAGTATCATTTTCATGCCAATTACTTCGTTTTACAAACCTTAAAAAGTTCCACGGGGACGGGCCGGTTCAAAGTACACGGCCCAGCTTCCTAACGGTCAACGAGCGGCTTTCGCCAGCGCCCGGGCGATTACTACCCGTTGAATCTGATTGGTGCCCTCAAAAATGGCAAATATCTTCGCGTCTCGCATCATGCGCTCTACCGGGTACTCGCGGGTGTAACCGTAACCCCCAAAGACCTGCACCGCATCCCGGGTTACGTCCATGACTATGTCCGTGGCCCAGAGCTTGGCCATGGCGGAGTACTTGCTGACGTCGGGGTCCTTGCAGTCGTATTTCCATGCCGCGTAGTACCCCAGCCACCGTGCCGTCTGCACCTTGGTCTCCATGTCCGCAATCATAAACTGGATTCCTTGATGCTCAATAATCGGTACGCCGAATTGAACCCGCGTACAGGCATATTCAACCGCGGCCTCCAGTGCCCCCTGCGCCAGGCCGATGGCCTGGAAAGCGGTACCGATTCGTCCCTTATCCAGGGACTTCATGGCAATCCTAAAACCGTCTCCCACTTTACCCAAAAGCATTTCCGCCCCTACGCGGACGCCGTCCAGGACCACTTCTCCCGTAGGGGACCCGCGTAGACCCATCTTCTTCTCCACCTTGCCGGTGGACAAACCCGGCATGCCCCGCTCGACCAGGAAGGCAGAAATCCTGTCCCCGGTTTCGGTGGGCACCTTGGCGAAGACGGTGAAAAGATCGGCTACCGGAGCGTTGGTAATAAAAGTCTTGGTACCGGTAATCACGTACCCGTCCCCATCGGGTACGGCCCGCGTCTGCATGGAGCCGATATCCGACCCCGCGTTGGGCTCGGTCAGAGCAAAGGCAGGCAGAATATCCCCTTCGGCTATCTTCGGCAGGTATTTGCGCTTCTGATCCTCGTTGCCCGCCACGATAATAGGGATCGAACCCAACGATTGGTTGCCCAAGATCATGGAACTCGAGCCACAGACCCGAGCCACCTCCTCCATGGCCGCACAGTAGGTAGTCAGACGCCCATCGATCCCACCGTATTCCGCAGGAACGGCAAGCGCAAAAATCCCATTTTGTGCAAATAGTTCCTTCACGTCCCAAGGAAATTCTTCCCTTTCATCAATGGCCTGAGCGCGCGGTGCCACTTTTTCGGTCATTATTCTCCTTACCGTCCGCCGAATACTCTCCTGTTCTTCGTCCAACCGAAATTCCACCGTTGCGACCTCCCGGTTTAAGTAGCGCGCCACGGGCTCACCCGGGCCCACTCTGCCTTTGTTGCCGGGCTTTGCTTCAAGCAAGCAAAGTGCCAGCTGCGGACAATCTGTTCAATACGCACAAGGCCAACACCCACAACCACCGGCGAAAAGCGGGGGCGGCCCCCTGCTATCTCCCCGGGTGTATAATAGATATACAGGGGGCCCTGCTACCGAGATCACATCGGCATGTGAACCGCGCCGGCAAAGGCGAAATCGCTGCTATATATTTTATATACAGCTGTCCGACTCAGATAAACCCTTGTATATAAAGTATACGTCAGGCGTTAGATCCCACTACAAACCCAGGTAGGCCTTTCTCACATAGTCGCTCCCCAACAACTTCTGGCCCGCTCCTTCCAAAGTTACGCGGCCGTTCTCCAATACGTAGGCCCGGTCGGCAATCTCCAGGGCCTGACGCACATTCTGCTCGATCAGAAGCACGGTAATCCCCTGATTGCGCAGCTTCTTTATCAGGCCGAACGCCTCCGTGACCACCCGCGGCGCCAAACCATAGGACATCTCGTCGATTATGCAAAGCTTGGGGCAGGCCATCAATCCCCGGGCCACCGCCAGCATCTGACGCTCGCCTCCGCTCAGCGTCCTGGCCAACTGGTTTTGGCGCTCTTTCAGGCGCGGAAACAGCTCAAAGACCTGTTCCATATATTCATGCCGCCTCTTCCAGGCCCGGGGCGTATAGGCCCCCATATCCAAGTTCTCGCGGACGGTCATGTCCGGAAAGACCCTGCCACCCTCCGGTACGTAGGAAATGCCCATTTCCACCACCTGGTGCGGGGGCGACCCGGTGATACGCTCACCCAGGAAGACCACCTCTCCCGAGGCCGGGGGCAGAAAGCCGGAGATAGTCTTGAGGAGAGTAGTCTTGCCGGCTCCGTTAGCCCCCACGAGGGCCACTATTTCCCCCTCGTCTACCTTGAGGGAAACGTCCCATAGCACCTGGAGCTTCCCGTAAAAAGAGCGAACGTTGAATACTTCCAGCATGACCTCCTCACTCTCCCAAGTATACTTCTATTACCTGTCGATTCTGGGCGATTTCCTCCGGCCTGCCTTCGGCAATCTTCTCACCGTGGTGGAGAACTACGATCCGCTGACACACGCTCATTATTGCCTTCATCACGTGCTCGATCATTACCACGGTTACGCCTCGCTCGCGTATGCGATGGACGAGCCCCATAGCCTCACCCACCTCGGTAGGGTTGAGGCCGGCCATCATTTCGTCCAGCAGCAACAGCTCCGGCTTGCTGGCCAGGGCCCGGGCCACTTCCAGGCGTTTCTGGTTTACCAGGGTCAGGTCACGAGCCGGTACCGAAGCCATAGGAGCCAGCCCTACGAATTCCAGGATCTCTCCCACCTCTCGAGCGGCGTCTGAACCGGCCCCACGCCCGGAGGCGCCAAAAAGATACCCGGTGACAACATTCTCGAAAACCGTCAGGTTGGGGAAGATCTTCACCGACTGAAAGGTCCGGGACACTCCCAGACGGCAGATCTGGTGCGGTTTGAGGCCGCTGATCCGCCTCTCCTTAAAGGCGATCACCCCGGCATCAGGGACCAGGGCCCCGGATACCAGGTTAAATACCGTGGTTTTACCTGCCCCATTGGGGCCGATGAGGCCGACGATTTCCCCCTCTTCCACGTGGAAATCCAGATTCGATACCGCTACCAGCCCGCCGAAGCGCTTGGTCAGCTTCTCAATCTCCAGCATCCTCATGTTACCTTCCCCGCTCCCGCTTCAGCCATTTTTGGATCAGGCCCACCAAGCCTTCAGGCAAGTAAAGGATGGTAACCACCATCACGCACCCGAAAATCAGCATGTAGAAATATGGAAATCGGGTAATGAGAAAATCCTCCAGGTAAGTGAATACCGCCGCGCCTATGACCGGACCGTAGAGCTGACCCATACCGCCGAAAACGGCCATAAGGACGGGCATAAAGCTCAACTGAAGGTTAAAGGCTATGGTGGGATCGACATAGGTCCAACGGCTGGCCATAACCACCCCGGACGCCCCCATGAAGAAGGCGCTGATGGCAAAGGCCAGGACCTTCGCCCACGTGGTATTGATCCCCACGTGCTCGGCCGCCTCCTCGCATTCGCCGATGCTCCGCAGGGCCAGCCCAAACCGCGACCGATTTATGAGGAAGCTGACAACCAACACCGCCAGAAGAATGGCGTACATCAGGTAGTAAACGGTGAGATAGTCCATATAGGGGACCAGGCGGCCCACCCGACCGGAAAAGTGTACCTCTGCCCAGCGCAGCAGGGTCCCGACGAACTGCACCAGGCCCAAGGTAAACATGGCGAAGTAAATACCTCTCAGCCTCAAGGTAATGCCGCCCACCAACAGGGCAAAGGCAAAACTGATCAGTCCGCCGACCAACAAGGCTTCATAAATCGGCACCTTCATCCCCAACAGCGCCGCGGTATAGACGCCGATACCGAAAAACGCCGCCGAGGCCAGGGAAACGTAGCGGGTAGCCCCGGAAAAAACAATCCAGCTCACGGTAAGCACCACATACATGTAGGTATTGCTGAGGAATACGGAAACATACTTGCCGCCGAACAACGGAACCACCGTCAGGATAACTGCCGCCGCTACCAGCAAAGTCCACGGCAACCATTTCCGCGCAGGCAGAGTCTCGGGTACCAGTACCGGTTGGTTCATCCGCCTACCTCCCCATAATCCCCGTCGGCCTTATCAACAGTAGGGCCATGAACAGCAGGTAATAGGCCACCATGGCCAGACCGGGCTCGAAATAGGTCACGATAGTCCCGATTATGCCCAGCAAGAAGCCTCCGATGAAGCTGCCCGGAATGCTCCCCAACCCACCCAGGGCCACAATGATGATGGCGATTATGGTGTATTCAAACCCCATGGTGGCGTAGACGCTATAAGACATGCTCAAGAGAGTGCCGGCCACCCCGGCCAGCAAGGCGCCCAGACCGAAGCACAGCGCCAGAACCTGCTCGATGTTCACGCCCATGAGGCCGGCAGCCGCAGCGTCCTGGGAAGCGGCCCGAATGGCCTTGCCGATGCGGGTGCGGGCCAAGAACAGGTAGAAGGCAATCCCGATACCCAGGGCAAAGGCCAGCATTACCAGCCGGTTGGCCGCGAACACCGCGCCTCCGATATTCACCGGGTTGGCCAGGTAGGAGTACCCGCGGATGTCGGCGCCCCAAATCAGGATGGCTACATTCTGGATAACGTACAGAAGACCAAAGGAAGCCAGCATCGAGCTTCCCTCGAAGGCGTCTACCGTAGGTGATGAAGCGCGCAACCGCTGATAAATGGTTCGGTGGAGGAAGTAGCCCACGACCAGAATCAGAGGACCGCATACGGCCAGGCATACAAGCGGGTTCACCCCGAAACCAGCGTACAGCGCCCAGGTAATGAACGCGCCCAACATGATGTACTCACCGTGGGCCACGTTGAGCACCCTGGCCACGCCGTACTGCAGGCTCAAACCGACGGCAATGAGGGCGTAAATTCCTCCCAGGAGTATACCGCCAACGATCACGTCTAGTACGGTAACCAGCATAGTCTTCTCCCATCCTCTGGAATATTTGGAGAAAACAGTCACCAGGAGGCCGCCCGCCTAGGGACAAGGCCTTTTTGCCTTCCCCGTACGGGCGGCCTATCTGGTCATTAGCCGGCCAATACCGACCCGCAGAACGGCTTCAGGCGTCCGATTCTCCGCTTCTTCCTACTTCTTCTTCGGCCAGTCCGGCTTCAGTATGGGCGGCGCAGTCCGGTTCTTGCCGGGATCGATGACCTCCCAGTGGCCCTTCTGCCACTGGCCGATCTGGCCCAGGTGGCCGCGGAAGTAGCGGTCCGGATCGTACTTGAACGGACCCACGAAGGTATCGTACGTCTTGGTAGCCATAACCTCCCGGATCTTGCTCTGGTCCAGAGTCCCGGCCTCCTCTATAGCCTGCTGGAAGTGCTGCAGCGAGGAGTAATAGTAGAGCTGGCCCCAGTAGTCGTCCGGCTCCCGGTTAAAGTGTTTCTTGTAGAGTTCTACGAACTGCGCAGCACCCGGGCTGCTCTTCTCGTTCCAGGCCCCGCCGCCCATTACTCCCTCTACGGCTTCTGCTCCGAAGGCATCACGATAGGTAGGAGCGTAGGGACCCACAGTGCAGAAGAAAGCCTTGAAATTGATGCCAAGCTCGATGGCCTGCTGGGTAAGAAGCATGGTCTCTTCAGGATAGCAGAAGGCTATAAAGGCTTCGGCCCCCATGGACTTGGCCTCCTTCAGCAGCGGGGAAAGGTCCTTGCTGCCCAAGGGGAAGCTTTTAACCATCTTGATATCAAGGCCGGCCTTCTGCAACTCGGGAATCCCTACTTCCTTGTACTCCACGCCATGCAGGTCCTCGTGATGCACCACCGCTATGCTCTTTATGCCCAGTTCGTTCAGGATCTGGGCCAGTACGGGCATCTGGGAGCGGGAGAAGTTCAATACCTGGAAGAAGTAGGGCAGTTGGGGCATGATCTCTTCAAGCTTGACCGCGCCCCCGGGACCGCCGATCAGGATATACTGGTGCTTGTTGGCTATGGGAGCAGCAGCGTAGAGGAACCCCGTGCTCCACGGAGGCAGTACAAAGTCCACCTTGTCTTCCAGGATTAGCTTCTCCAGCAGCTTGGTCATGGTGCCCAGGTCGGATTTATCATCGTATTTGACGTACTCAATGGGTAGCTTCTTGTCGTACTCTTTAACGTAAATGCCGCCCTGAGCATTCACCTCTTTGACCCACATCTCGTATACCGGCCCGCTGGTGGTGGCGACACCCATGGCCATGGGCCCGGAGAGCGAGATGGCCTGCCCGATGACGATCTTGTCTTTGGCCGGTTTGGCACTCGGTTCCGGAGCCGCCGCTTGCTGCTGCTTCTGGCCGGCGCACCCGGCTACCAAGGCCAGGACCAACACCACGCTCAACACCACCGACACCCAACGCAAACGCCTCTTGGTCATACCGGACGTTCCCCCCTCAAAGAATTGCCGAAGGACCGATTACCCTCCAACTTCCACGGAAGTGCGGACAGACCTACCCCCTCCTCCCGGTGCTCACCCCCCCACCCATCAAAGGTGGCCTACGGGTTACTGGTATTTCCCGTACTCAAAGGCCGCGTCTATCATGGCCCGGAGGTTTTCCGGCTTGATATCGTCCAGTACTCCGCCATTGGAGAGGATAAACCCGCCCTCACCGGCTACCTTTTCAACCAGATCCTTCACGTAGGCCCTTACGTCCTGGGGAGACCCGACCTTCAGCAGGGCCAGGGGCACGTTCCCGGCGATACAGGCCTTCCCTCCCAAAAGCTGCCTGGCCTTTACCATGTCGGTCTGGTCGAACAGCCAGATGATCCTTCCCTTCGGGAGGTCCGGATCGGCGAGAAAGTCAAGGCGCTGATTGTAGCTACCTTCCACGAAGACGAGCGGCACCAGGCCCTCATTGATCAGGCCCAGGAGTACCGCTTTAAAGCTTGGCCAGTAAAACTTAGCGAAGGCCTCGCGGGACAGGAAGCCATCCGCGCCCTTGTGGATGGGAATGAAGATGCAAGGACTTCCGCCGAACTGGGAGCTGTGGAGCCCCATATCGATGGCCAGCGGTACCAGCCGGTCCAGCGCCGCCAGTACCTTGTCCGGCCGCCGGAATATGTCCAGCATTATGCCGCGCGTACCCCGGAGGGTATCGCCCAGGGTGTCGAAGGGCGCCTTGGTGTAGCCGCCGAACAGTCCGGGCAGACCAAGCGTAGCCGTATTCTCCGCCTCCACGGCGCCGGCAGTCTGGATCCACTCCATCGCCGCCCGGCCGGCCTCGAGTAACTTCTCAAATGCCTGCTGAACCTCGGGAAGACCCATCATTACCATGAAGGGCCCCATGAAAGGTAGCTCCATCAGGTCGGTAAGCGGCATCATCATGCTGCAGGGTTTCAGGGCCCCAAAGATGCGGGGGAGATAGTAGCGAAGCCAGAAATCGGAAGGGTCGCGAATAAAAAGATCGTATTCGTCTTCCCGCATGTACTCCTCCTCCACGCACTGGTACGGCGTGTCGGGAGGGGTACCGTGGCCCGGCCACCGGTAGAGCTGCAGGTCCAGAATCTCAAAGACCTTTCCCGCTCCAATCAGCACGCAGGTGGTCAGAGAGTCGGTGGCAAAGTCCCGGTTGAACTTCTTGAAGGCTTCGGCCAGTTTGCCGTAGTCGTACATGGCCTCCTGGGCCGTGACGCCGGCGTACTTCGGGGGGAAGAACCCTACCATCAGGGTCACCGGCACCCGGTCCGGCTTTTTCAGCTCTATGGCGTCCACCAAGCGCTGCACGCGCTGCCGATAGGCTGCCCGAACCTCCTCGCTGGAGAAGGCTACGTTCTTGGCCTCCAGCCACGCCTCTACGCGCGCCCGATACTTCTCGTCGGGAGCCATCTGCTTCCAGTTTTCGGGAAACATCGGCCTTACCTCCCCACCCACTTGCGGGCCAGATTAACCGCCTCTACTGCATCCTTGCCCCAGGCATCCGCACCCGTATAGGCCCGAACTTGATCGTTGGTGGCGGCTCCGCCGATCATGATCCTGACCTTATCCCGTAGTCCTGCCGCGGCCAGGGCCTCGACGGTTTCCTTCATGGGCTCGTAGGCCAGGGTTAAGAGACAACTCATCCCTACCACCTGGGCCTGGTGCTGACGTACCGCCTCCACGAACTTTTCCGCCGGCGCGTCCACCCCGATGTCGATAACCTCGAAGCCGTTCACGTCCAGCAGAAAAGAAACTATGTTCTTACCGATGTCGTGGATGTCGCCCTTGACCGTGCCCAGGACCACTTTGCCCAGCCGGCTGACGCCACCCTCTTCCGGCGCCTGGCTCATCTTTTCTTTTACCATGCCCGAAATCTGGGTCAATACTTCGCCGGCCAGCATGAGCTCGGGCAGGAAATACTCGCCCTTTTCAAACCGCTGCCCTACCACCTCCACCCCCTGGCGGCAAGCATCCAGTAGATCTATAGGCTTGGTGCCGAAGTCCAGCAACGTCCGAGCGATCTTAAGAGCTTCTTCCTCTCGGAGTTCGGCAATCGCCTCGGCCAGAGACTTGGTGTTGGTTTCCATTTTCTCTCTTCACCCTCCTCTTGCTTTCTGGTCTACAAGGCCTGTTTATTCTCCACTACATTCTCGAGTTCCTCCTTCACCTCCCCCCAGAGATAAAGCACTTATTCAAAAGCCCTAATACTATTCTTTAACTAATACTTCGATCTTCTCCCTGCGATTCCTTCCGGAAGTGACGGCGGAGTATCCACTACCGAGCCCAGTGTGGGCTAACCCAGACCATACTTGCGCAGCTTGTAATAAAAGGCACGGCGGCTTATGCCCAGTAGCCGAATGGCCTCCGACCGGTTGTTTCCCGCCCGGCGCAGGGCCAGCGCAATAGCCTCCCTTTCCACCTTTTCCAGGAGTTCGTCCAGCTTCAGCGCTTCGGAACCTCTGGTGACCGGTCCGGTTGCCAGAGTGTCGGACCAATAAGCTCGCAGGTACTCGGGCAGGTGCTCGGGCAGAATCACCCCGCCCTGGCACATCACCACCGCGTGTTCGATCACGTTGATCAGCTCCCTCACGTTTCCCGGCCAGGTATGCCTCTCGAAGACTTCCAGGACCGAAGGAGAAAAGGCCGCCTCCTTGGCGTAGAGAGAGGCGAAGTGGGCCAGAAAGTGGGCGGCCAGCGGGGGTATATCTGCCGGCCGTTCCCGCAGGGCGGGTACGAAGATGGGCACGACGTTCAGGCGGTAGTAAAGGTCGGCCCGGAACTGCTTTTCCTGAACCAGCACCTCCAGGTTCTTGTTGGTCGCGGCAATCAACCGGGTATTTATCCTCTTGGGCTTCACTCCTCCTACCCGCTCGATGGTCTTGGTTTCGATAGCGCGAAGGAGTTTGGCCTGCATATTCAGAGATAGATCGCCTATCTCATCCAGGAAGAGGGTGCCACCGTGGGCCTCCTCGAACTTACCCGGTTTTCCTTTGGGGCTGGCGCCGGTAAACGCCCCGGCCTCGTAACCGAACAGCTCGGACTCCAGAAGGCTCTCCGGAATGGCCGCGCAGTTAAGGGAAACGAACGGCCCCTGCGCCCTGGGGCTGGACCGGTGGATGGCTTCGGCGATTATTCCCTTGCCTACGCCGGTTTCCCCGCGCAGCATCACCGTACAGTCCGTCTTGGCCGCCAGGGCCGCCATATTCAGAGAATGCACAAAGGCCGGATCGTGGCCTACTATCCGGTTAAAGGGCTCGGGAAGGAGCTCTCGACTCACGGGAAGGCGGGACTGCTTTTTCCCTCGGGTGGTACAGGCCATCGAGGCCAAACGCTGTGACAAATGGTAAACGGGCGAGGAGGTACCAATGCCGATAGCCCCTATTATGGTTCCCCGCTCGTCCCTCAGGGGCAGGCAGGTGGCCAGTATGCGATAGCCCAGGCTCTCGTCGTAGAGGTCTTCGTTATAAACCGGCTGGCCGGTCTTCAAGGCCCGAACCAGCTTATCGTGGGGATTGCGGGCAACCAGGTTGCGCCCCAAAACTCTTCCCGCCTCGACGCCGACGATTCTCTCGTACCCCTTGTTTACATACACTATCCGCCCCTCGGCGTCGATAACCATGATGGCGTCGTCGATATGGTCGAAGAACTCCGCCAGGTGCCGCCCCACCAGCCGGCTTAACAGCTCCGACTCCGGCCGACGGACAATCTCGATCTCCTTGGCCACTGGTTCCTCCGTCCCGCCTTTCCGAGGCTGTTTCCCCTATAACTTAATCAGCTTGGCCGCTATCTCCGTCAACTGGGCTGCTTCCTTCTCCATATTGTTCAGTACGGCTGCCATTTGTTGGCTGGAAGAAGCCTGGTGTTCGGCCACACCGGATATCTGAACCACGCTGTCCAGAAATCCGGCTATGGCGCCCATGACCTGAGAAAGTTTGCCAGAAATTTCCTGAACGTTACGCTGGGTATTCTCCGCCAGCTTGCGTATTTCTGCCGCCACCACGCCGAAACCCCGCCCCTGGTCGCCGGCCCTGGCCGCCTCTATGGCGGCATTCAGGCCCAAGAGCCGGGTCATGGAAGCTATGTCCCGGATAAGCTGTAGCACCCCTTCCATACTCTGCATCTCGCTGCGGATATTCTCTGCCTTGCTGGAAAGCTCCGTGGCGGAAGCGGCCAACTCCTGAGCTTCTGAGGCCAGGGAGTTGGCCTCGTCGTTAATCACCGTCAGATTGTCCCGGATGCGACTGGCTATCCCCTGGACCTCGGCCTGCAGGTCGGTGCCCACCACGCATACCAGCGCCCCGACGACCTTGCCCTCTTCGTCCCGAATGGGGACCCCCATGCCCATATACGGAATGCCGCGCACCTCTTTGGGCACCACGCGCACCTGGCGCTTTCCTGCCTTAAGGGCATGATCCGCTACCGAGCCTGGTAGTATGGGGTCGTTAAGCTGAACCCCGAGCTTAAAGGTTTCGCTTTCCATGTGCCATATATATTTCTCCAAATCGGTAACCGCCAGCGTGTATTCGGGTCCCAGCAATTCCCTAAAAAGAGGAGCCACCTTGATAACCTGCTCCAGAGCATCCATACCAGGATCTCTCCTCGGTATTATAGTTTTACCGAACAGTCGGAAAGGAAAGGCTATCCACTATTCGGGTGACGCAATGCGGTGGGCCCCCGCGTCGGAAATGGGAGCCCACCGCCGTAACCGGCCCGCCCGGGCCTACAGCCCCAGCTTCTGGCGCTCCTCGGTTCTCACCTTCCGCCGCAGAATCTTGCCCGAGGGCGAGGTGGGAAGAGTATCCCTAAACTCGATCCAGTGCGGAACCTCATATGAGGCCAGACGTTCCTTGCACCATGCCAGCAGCTCCTCAGGCCGCACTCCCGGGCCTTCCCGGTTCAACACCACCAAAGCCTTGATCTTTTCCCCCACATCGGGATCGGGCAGGCCTATGGCGCACGCCGCAGAAACGGCCGGATGTTCGGTGAGCACCCGCTCCAGTTTTGACGGGACTACCCGGTAGCCCTTGTGCTTGATGATGTCCCCGGACCGGTCCAGGAAGTACACCCAGCCTTCCTCGTCTATGCGCAGGATATCGCCGGTACGATACCAAAGGCGCCCGTCCAGGGTGAGGAAGCGCTCGGCGGTTTCCTCGGGCTTGTTCCAGTAAGACCGCACCATGCAGTCCGAGGAGATCAGCAGTTCGCCCTGACCGGGAGGACCTACGGTCTCCATGCTATCCGGGTCTATCAACTTCACCTTCCACACGGAGAGAGGCTTGCCCACGGTTCCGTCGGGGATCTTGCCCTCCGCCGGTGTCATGGTGATCCCGCCGGAAGCCTCGGTTGCACCCAAGCCCTGATATATATACCTGCCTACCTTCTGCTGCCACCGGTCAATAAGGGCCGGAGGGAGGTAGTCACCACCCGTATAGCACCATATCAGGGAACTCAGGTCATATTGGTCTACGGTCGGGTGCTCCAGTATCATGCGGAAGAAGGTAGGGGTGCCGAAGAGAGTGGTAATCCGATAGCGGTCGATGGCCTCCAACACCGTGTCAATACTCATGGAGGGTAGGAGTACCAGGGTATCGCCGGCCAGGAGCGCTCCCAATCCGATGTTCTGGCCCAAAACGTGGTACAGCGGCGAACCCTGCAGAACCACGTCCCGGCCTATGGGAATCAAGGGTTTGCTGCCTGCCCGCTGCACGTCCGCCGCCTGGAGAAACACATCGTGGGCAAGGGGTACTCCTTTCGGCAGCCCGGTGGTACCGCTGGTGTAAAGGATTTCCGCCAGATCTCCCGGCGCGATGCCCCCATAGGGTGGCGCCTCGCCGCCGTCCCGCAGGAGGTTCACATAAGCCTTCACCTTTTCGCCCTGGGGTAGTTGCTTGCCCTGGGCGGCGGCCACCTTGGCGTCGAGTATCCCCCGCCAACCGGGCAGCATCTCCGCCGTGGTGGTAACCACTATGTGGCGGAGACTGCGCTCCTCGGCGATCTCCGCCACATTCTCGAAGTTGGCATCGGTGCAGAATACCACCTGTGCCCCGCTGTCGGCGGTGATGTAGTTGAGGTCGTGCGAACCGTAAAAGTGCGTTACCGGAACCGCCACCGCTCCCAGGCGCTGAACGGCGAACCAGGTAATCACCCACTGGGGGCAGTGCGACATGTAGACGATAACGCGGTCCCCTTTACGTATTCCCAACCCGCACATGGCGCCCGCCAGGCGCTCGCAGAGAGACCTCAGCTCCGCGTACGTGAACTCCGTTCCCTGATAGATCAGTGCGGTACGGGCAGGAAATCTCTCGGCCGCTTCTACAAACGTTTCCCATACAGAGGCCCTCACGGGTAAACCTCCTTCGCGCTTTGTACTGAGCCGGCTCGGGGGCAAGTTCCGCACGCGATCCGCATTTGCGATGGTGCCGGCTCCCCGATTTACGGGCCGCCCGGCCCCTGCCCTTCCTCGCTTCTCACTTGACAGCGAGGCCGGCCGCAGGGGCCGGCGCGCCCTATTTGAGCTATCTCACCGGTTCAAAGGCGTAGAACACACGTTCCCTCTCTTCTATCCCGTTCCGCGTCTCCACTAACGACGGAGGGAGAGGGAATACCACCATACGCACCTCGTCACCCTCTTTGAGCTCTCCGGCCTTACAGTTGACTATCCGCGTGGTAAACCTGAGCTCGCCCTGAAGGTCAATAATTGCTAGAATGTGCGGAGCTTCAAATCCCTGGGGTACGCCTTGGTACTGCTCCACAAACACCAGCACCTTTCCCCGGGTAGGTAAGTCCACCCACTCCAGGTCGTCGCTGGTGCAGTACGGGCACATCACCCGTGGCGGATACATGCGCTGGCCGCAGGAACGACAACGGGTAGTAGTCAAGCGTCCTTCCCGAAGGTGCTCGTAGAACTTGTAGTTGCGGTTGAACTCCTTGCTCTGCTGGGAATAGAGGTCCATGGTAGCCGCGTACTTGCCTTCCAGATACGGTATGCCGATCAATCCTTATCCCTCCCGTAGATCACCACGGTATGGGTGGCAATGCCGCCACTGAGGTTATGCGTGAGACCAAACCTGGCCCCCTCCACCTGGCGTGCCGCCCGACCCTGAAGCTGCTTCATGATCTCGATGCCCTGGCGAATACCGGTGGCTCCGAACGGGTGACCGCAGCTCAGCAGACCCCCGTCGGTGTTGACCGGCACCTGGCCGCCGAAGTCGGACTTGCCCTCCTGGATGAAACGGCCGCCCTCACCCTTTTCACAGAAGCCCAGGTCTTCGTACTCAATAATCTCGGAGATGGTGAAGCAGTCGTGGGTTTCGGCCACGTCAATGTCCGAAGGCCTTATTCCCGCATCCCGATAGGCCTTCTGGGCAGCGATCTTGAGGGATTCCCAGGTGGTCCAGTTGGGCATGTTGGCGCTCATGTTGTGAACGGAGGCCTGGGCGGTGCCGCGAATGTACACCAGCGGCCGATCGGTGAGATCCTTGGCTTTCTCCTCGCAGGCCAGAATGACCGCCGCTCCGCCGTCGGTGAGGGCGCAGCAGTCGTAGAGCTTCAAGGGCGGCACAATGGGCCTGGCGCTCATGGCCGTGTCCAAGTCGATGGGCTGACGAAACTGACCCATGGGGTTGTTCATGCCGTTGCGCCGGTTCTTCACCGATACCATAGCCAGCTGTTCCTCGGTGGTTCCGTACTGTTTCATGTGCTGCTTGGCCACCAGGGCGAAGATCGGCGGCGGCAGACCGATGCCGTGGGGGGCGTCGAACTCGTGATCCTGAGAGGCCAGTTCGGAATAGAATGTTTCCCACCTCTGCGGCATGTAGGTCTTCTCGGCCCCGATGACCATCACCACATCGGCCGCGCCGCTCTTGATCAGGCCGTAAGCCAGGATGATTCCTCCGCTGCCGCTGCCGCACAATACCTCGCACCTGATGCATATACTCCTGGGCTTAATACCCACATGCTCGGCTACCAGGGGAGCCAAATGGGTCTGGAAGGCCCGCCTTTCTGGATAGGCGCTGGCCACGATTATCCCGTCTATGTCCTTGGGCTTTACGGCCGGATTGTCCTCGTAACAGGCCTTGGCCGCCTCCTGGAAGATTTCCCTCAGCGAAGCCTCCCGCACCCCGAACTGCGACATCCCACCGGCGATTATGCACACGTTCCTGTCCATGCTTACCACCTTCACCTCCAGGTTGACCTTTTGGACTTCTAGCGCCCGCGGAAAACCGGTTTGCGTTTCTCAAGGAAAGCTTTCAGACCCTCCTGGGCGTCTTCCGAGGAGAAGTTCACCACAAATCCTTCGTTCTCAAACAGGAGCCCGGTATCCAGATCCACGTTGATCCCCGCGTGCATTACCCGCTTAAGAGTGGCCAGGGCCACCGGAGGTTTGGCGGCCAGCTTCTCCGCCAGGGCTTTGGCTTCTTCCATGAGCTTATCCGCGGGCACAACCCGGTGCACCAACCCGTACTGTAGGGCGGTTGCGGCGTCGATGGTTTCGCCGAGGAAGATGAGTTCCTTGGCCCGGGCCATGCCGATCAGACGCGGGAGCCGCTGGGTAGCCCCGCCGCCGGGTATGATTGCCAGATTCAACTCCGGTTGAGCGAACTTGGCGTTGTCGGCCGCCACCCGGAAGTCGCAGCACAGGGAAAGCTCACAACCCCCACCCAGCACCAGCCCTCGCAGGGCGGCCACCGTGGGCTTGGAAAGGTCCTCAAGCTTCTTCATGGCCCGCCAGGAGACGCGATTGAAGGCATGCACTCCCAGGGGGGTCAACTGGGCCAACTCGGTCACGTCGGCACCGGCGGCAAAGGCGCGTTCACCCGCACCGGTCAGAATGACCGCCCTTACGTTGGGATCGGCCTCCAGCCGGGTGCAGGCCGCCTCCAACTCCTGAAAAACCTTGGAGTTTAGGGGGTTGAAAGGCGGCCGATTGAGGGTGACGGTAGCTACAGGTCCCTCGATGGCCACGAGAATGGTTTCATAATCCACACCCGTCACTCCCTTCTCCGTAAGACGAAAAGTACTGTTGCCATTACTTATCCGAGTAATCATACCAGCCGCGGCCCGTCTTGCGACCGTAGCGGCCGGCCTTGACCACCCGCTTGAGACTGAAAGGCGGATTCCAACGGGTTTCCTTGAACTCGTTGCACAGGTAGTTCAGCGTGTGAAGGGCGATATCCACTCCGGTGAAGTCCATCAACTCAAAGGGACCCATGGGATAGTTGAGGCCCAGCTTAACGGCGGTATCAATGTCTTCCACCGTAGCCACGCCCTCTTCCAGAAGCTTCATGGCCTCGCAGAACTGGGCCAGCATGATCCGGTTCACCAGAAAGCCCGGCGAGTCTTTCTTTACCTCTACCGGGGTTTTACCCATACGGCGGGCCAGATCCATCACGGTCCGTACGGTGTCGTCGGAGGTGTAATAACCGCGGATGACCTCAACCAGCCGCATTACCGGAGCCGGATTAAAGAAGTGCATCCCCGCCACTTTGTCCGGCCGCTTGGTGGCAGAAGCGATAGAAGTGATGGAGATGGTGGAAGTGTTGGTAGTAAGGAGTACTTCGGGACGGCAAATCTGGTCGAGTTCCTGGAAAATGTCCTTTTTAAGCTGCTCGTCCTCAAACACCGCCTCGATGACAAAATCGGTTTCCGCCAACGGCTTGACCCCTGCGGCCTTCCTGATGCGGCCCAAGGTATTCTTCCTGTCCTCGTCGGAGAGCTTCCCCTTGTCTACCAGTCTGGCCAACTGCTGCTCGACGCTCGCGACCGCTTTTTCTACAATATCCAGGTCGGTGTCACTCAGGACTACCTGAAAACCGCTTTGGGCAGCAAGCTGAGCAATGCCCCGGCCCATGCTTCCTGCGCCCAGGATGCCGATGGTTCTGATCTCCATGAGGCACACACCTTCCTTTTTGGGGCGGTTTTAGTTAAGATGAACTCCTGGCAGTGTAAAAGGACGGCACCACAAGCAAGGTGAAAAACTTCACGAGCGGCAGCTCACAATAATAGTTAACTCCATCGAAGTACTGCTTGTCAAGGCCTGGTTAACCTTCCAGGGTCAAAACATTTCAGAGCATCAAAGGCACCGGCTCGCCTCCCAGTGAGCCCACCCGCACCAGGCCGCAAGCGGTTAGACGCAGGCGGGGGACCCCCACATAGCCCATCACCCGGAGGGCCAGAAAGGGATTAGCATAGGGATAACCCAAACGACGTAGGTGAAGATCGATGGCTTTCATGCGGGCGGCTACTTCCTCCACGGACAGGTCGCTGATAATCCCTCCTATAGGCAGGGGCAGTTCCGCCACAATCTGGTTGCCTTCACAGACTGCCACTCCACCACCCATTTCTCCCACCCGGTTCACGGCCAGCGCCAGCTCTTCCGCGCTGGCCCCCACGCCGGCGACCTGCGGCGCGTCCCAGACCGCACTGGAAGCACAGGCTCCGGCCCTAAGGTTCCAGCCGGAAATGAGTCCCGCACTCCATTTGGCCGGCCGAAGGGTACTCACGGCCAGCCCCAGGTTTATGCCCGGCGGCAAGGTGAGCCGCCCCTTTTGAGAGGGTACGTCCAGTGTTTGCTCTTCCGTCACCACGTCATTGCGCTGGTGGACAATGCGCACCCGCACCCGACGTGTGCCCGGCGGCGCCGTTATCGTCAATTCGGAGGCCAGAAAACGCCGGGAGAAGTCCAGCGCACGGTGCGCCTCTTCCGGGAAGCGGTGACGGCGGGGAGGGGCCAGCAGGCGCCCATCCTGTGCCACCAATCTTCCTTTGGCCACTACGGCCTGAGGTCGGCCCACATGGTGAAGATCTTCAACCAGCAGGAAATCGGCATAACGCCCGGGGCTGATGCTGCCCACGTACCGTTCCAGCCCGAAATGCGTCGCGTTGTTAATGGTGGCCATCTGAACGGCGCGGACGGGATCAAAACCCAAGTCTATGGCCTTTTGCACCACGTACTCCATTACCCCGTACCGCAGGAGATCCACCGGGTTCACGCCATCCGTACCCAAACCGAGGTAGCGGAAATCAAAATCTTCCCCCGCAAGGGCAGCCACTCCTTCCAGGTCGCGCCGAACCGAACCCTCGCGCACAATGGTAAACAGACCCAGCGATAGTCGGTCCTTCACCTCCTCCGGGCTAATGGCCTCATGACAGGAACCTATGCCGCAGCATGCCAGGGCCGCCAGACACTCCTTTCTCGCTCCCGCGCCGTGTCCTTCCGCGACCTTACCTGTCTCTTCCGCCAGGGAATAGAGGGTCAGCAGGTCCCCCCCGTCGCGCACCACCCGGGTCCAGTAGCTCTCGCCCAGTCCAACTACTTCTGCCCTTCTCAGGAGTTCGGCCACCTCTTCCGGCTGCATGCGGTGACCGGGCAGAAGCTGCGGATCTCCGGGCACCATGGGCGACACCAGGGCAAAAACGTGAGCCGGCTGGTCCATGACCGACTCGAGAAACCAGATTACCCCCCGGCAGCCGAAGGCATTGCCTACCTCCGCCGTGTCGGTCACGTAGGCGGTGGTACCCCCGAGAAGGGCATGGCGCAGGAACTCCGGTACGGTCACAACGCCTTCGTCCAGGTGGGCATGAGCGTCGATAAAGCCGGGAATGGCATACCTTCCCCGACCCTCCAGCACCACCGTTTGGGAGCCGGGAGAGAATTCATCCCGGCTCAGCCCGGCTACCAGGGGGCCGGCGGTGGCAATATGAAAGTGGGGCAGCAAAGTTCCGGTATGGACGTTTAGAACCGTGACGTCCCGAACCAGCAAATCCGGGGATTCCTGCCCCAGCGCCACCGCCCGAGCCCTGAGCCGGAGTTCCCGGGGGAATACCTGACCCTTCATTATCGGTAGCAGCTTCCTCTCTTCAGGAGCTTCGTGACCCGGTTTACGTACCTCGGTCCCCCGGCCGCAAGCAGGCCATCACCCCGGACGAACCTCTGCTTCCTACGCCCCGGCCCCGCCCTCGGCCTCTTTGCCGCGGCCTGGGGGGCGGAGCCGGGGCTCGGCCCGGTTCAGGCTACTGCTTCTTGGGCCAGGCGGGCTTCACAATGGGCGCGGCGGTACGGTGTTCGCCCGGATCGACTACCTCGAATATCCCCTTCTGCCACTGCCCTATCTGGCCCAGGTGACCGCGGAAGAAGCGGTCGGGGTCGTACTTGAACGGCCCGGTAAAGGTATTGTAGGTCTTGGTGGCCAGAAGTTCCCGGATCTTGCTCTGGTCCAGCGTCCCGGCTTCTTCTATGGCCTGCTGGAAGTGCTGCAACGAAGAATAGAAGTAGAGTTCGCCCCAGTAGTTGCACTCCTCGCCCGGATAGTACTTGTGGAAGAGATCCGCAAACTGCTTAGCCCCTTCGCTGCTCTTCACGTTCCAGGCTCCGCCTCCCATAATCCCTTCGCTCACGTCCTTGCCCACGGCCTGAACGAAGAAAGGAAAGGCAGGCCCCACGCTTACGAAGAAGGCCTTAAAGTCTATGCCCAACTCCACAGCCTGCTGGGTCACCAGGATGCCCTCCTCGGGGTAAACAAAGGCAACAAAGGCGTCTACACCGAGGGACTTGGCCTCCTTCAGCAGAGGAGAGAGGTCCTTGGTCCCCAGCGGGAAACTCTTCAGCAGTTTTACGTCTATGCCGACCTTCTTAAACTCCGGCACGCCCACCTCGGCGTACTCCACGCCGTGCAGGTCCTCGTGGTGCACTACCGCCACGGTCTTTACGCCTATCTCGGCCAGAATCTGGGCCAGCGCCGGCATTTGATCCCGGGAATAGTTGAGTACCTGGAAGAAGTAGGGCAGATCGGGCATGATCTCTTCCAGTCTAACCGCGCCGCCGGCGGCACCGATCATGATATAGTTATGCTTGTTGGCTATGGGTCCTGCCGCGTAAAGAAACGCCGTTCCCCAGGGAGGGAAGACGAAATCGACCTTGTCCTCCAGGATGAGCTTTTCCAACAACTTGGTCATGGTTCCTAAGTCGGACTTGTCATCGTACTTGATGTACTCTATGGGCAGCTTTTTCCCGTATTCCTTAACGTAAAGACCCCCTTGGGCATTGACTTCCTTTACCCATATTTCCCAGGAAGGTCCTCCGGACACCGCCACACTCGAGGCCAGTGGTCCGGAGAGAGAGATCGCCTGTCCGATAACAATCTTTTCCTTAGCGGGTTGAGGCGCGGGCGCGGGCGCGGCCGCCTCCTGTTTGGCGCACCCCGTCGCCGAGAGCACCACGGCCCCTACCAGTAAAGCCACCACCAACCAAACCACCGATTGCCTTTTCTTCACCCCAGTTCCTCCCTTTCGGCAATCTGGTATTCTCCGTATTCTCCGCCTGCCGAAGCCATGACCCTCCTCTTCCTCAGATACGTACTGCCTTCTGGTCACCTCGCTTTTCGACCCGGGCCCCTTCGAGCCGGCCCTTCCAAACCGGCCCGGCACCCGAGCATACTCTCGCTTGCTGCCGTCCTCTTAACCTGGTCTCCGCTCCACCGGCTGCCGAGCGAAGTAGGGACGCACCCGCAGCGCCAGATCCTCGGGGGCTACTACGGTGATGGGCTCGCCGCACATCATCTTGAGAAAGTTGACGTCCGAAGTGTACAAGGATGGGTGGATATAAAACCGCGGCGCGAAGCGCAGGCGCGCTCCTTCCTCCCCTTCATACAGCAGGGCATTAAAGGAAACGAGGTTATTCTCCTGCATGAAGAGGAACAGTCGCAAAAGGCCCGCGGCCAGATCGTGCAACACGGCGTCTCCCAAGCTCAGGAGCCGTGCCTCGGGTCCGAGAAGGGCGATCACCTCGCCCAGGGCTCCCTGGGGCCGAAAGGCAACCAGCCATTCGGTCTCCCCGATCCGGCCGAGATAGCGCTCTCCGCGAGCTTTTTCCGCCTCCACCAAATCGGTCCAGTAGCTCCGCCCCTGCGCCCTCCGGTAGGCGGCCTCGGCTTCCCGTTCCGTCCGTACCGAGTTAGGGGGCACCGCCGAGCCAAAAACCTGCAGGTGGGGGTGAAGCTGGCTGGAACCGGCCGGGGGAAGGTAGTTCCAGGATACGAAACCATGGAACTGGGGACGATCCTGCTGGACGCGGCTCAGGAAATCCAGCGATATCCGGAAGGCATCCAAGAGCTGTTCGGAGGTAAAGTCACCCAAGGCAGGAAAATGAGAGGCCGTCACCACGGTTACGGCACTGATTTCGTCGTAAGGAGAGAGATTGGGAAAGACCACGGCCTCGCCTCTACGCAGGCGTCCGCCGGGCACAAGATCCTCGGGGAACCGGGGGGTTACCTTCTCCACGTTCTCCGGACAAAAGGGGCAAAAACCGCCATTTATCAGCGGGCCCCACGCCTCCAGATTGGAAGGAGGAAGCCAGTCCGTCAAGAAATGCGCCACCCGCCCGGTTTCGCCGGTAAGAGGATCGTAACGTACTTCACTCGGGATCTCCACCGAGGAAAAAGCCCGGCGCGGGTCGAGCAACCGGGTGGCGTACACTTCCTTCCGAAACCGGATCATGCCCTTCCCCCTTTGCGGCACGCATTACTCTTACTATTATTTAGGATATATTCCACGGTACGAGAGCAAATCCTGCCAAGGCGGTATCGGGTGGCCGGGTCAGGAGATGGCCCTGCCGCCTCCTGGTCGCTGGGCTCAAAACGCAAGCCGAGAATCGCGACAGCGGCAGGCGCAGAGCACCTGCCCACCAACCGGCCATCTCCCTCAGTTCCGGCCATGGATTGAAAAACGGCAATTCTCGGCGGGTTAGTACCGGCTTACACCGCAAAGGCAAAGGCGCGCCCGGCGCGCAAGACGATCCAGAACCTCATAGCCCGCAAGATACAATCCTACTCCACGAGGTAGAGCTGCCCACGGACCGCGTTCAGGTGAGAAACAGATGCTTTCCTATGGCGCACCTCACCGGGCGAGACCTTATCCACCTGCTGGTGGCCTTGCGGGGATTGTAGAAAAAAAACGCGCCGCCGGTAGGGTCCTCGCCCCGTAGGGCGGTCTCAACCGCCTCTACGGCTTCCGGCTCAGGCGAGGCGATCAGGTCCAGCCGCCCGTTAGCCACGGACTCGAACTGACCGGGCTGATAGATGACTTCTCGGATGCTGTTCGGAAAACCTTCGGCCAGAACGCGGTTTACCACCACCGCCGCCACGGCCAGCTTTCCTTCGAACGGCTCACCCTGTGCCTCGGCCTCAACCAGCCGGGCCAGGAGCTGTCTCTCCTCACCGGTGCAGACGATTACGTAGGAAACGGCTTCCTCCACCGACGTCTCTCCCTTTCGGTGCCCCTGCCATTTGGTGCCGGCCCGGGCGTAGATACGACTGCACCCAGCGCGCCGTGGCGTAATGCGGTTAACCCTGCAGTCCTTCTAAATTCATTTATATGGTTATTACCATTAAATGGTACATGACCCCTTTTGGAGTACTCATTCAGACGGTGAGGTCATTCCGCCGAGTGGTCGAATATGGTTACCTCTCCGGTCACGGGGGAAGCATATAAGACCCGGCGGGCTTTGCCATGAAGAGCGTGGGCAACCGCCAAATAGAGCCACACCGGCGCCCGCCCAGTAATTACCACCTCATTTCCATCGCCAGCCTCCCTTACCGCCTGTTCTACGTACACGGGTAGCTGATCCAACTTGGCTACCTCGTTATAAAGCGACTCCAGGTCAATAACCACGCGCCCGCTCCAAAGAGCATGGTTTGACGTTTGCTGAACTGCCGCACTTAAACGCAAGTTCCCGGCCTGAGGGAGGCTTAGATCTAGGTGTGGCACTGGTTTTCGCG